>CAZKQE010000005.1:0-26393 GCA_964554725.1 uncultured bacterium | reverse complement strand
GGGGGGGGGGGGGGGGGGGGGGGGGGGGGGGGGGGGGGGGGGGGGGCCGGGGGGGTACACTGCGGGACTCATGCGTACCCTGGTCTCCCAGCGCAGCACGCGGTTCACGGAGTCGGTCATCCGCGAGATGACCCGGCTCTGCAACCAGCATGGGGCGGTCAACCTGGCGCAGGGGTTCCCGGACTTCCCGGCCCCGGAGGCCCTCAAGGAGGAGGCGGCGCGCGCGATCCGGGCCGACGTCAACCAGTACGCGGTCACCTGGGGTGCGAAGCGCCTGCGGGACGCGCTGGTGGCGAAGACCGAGCGGTTCACCGGCCTCCGCTACGACCCCGAGACCGAGGTCACGGTCTGCTGCGGCTCGACCGAGTGCATGGTCGCCACCCTGCTCGCCCTGGTGAACCCGGGCGAGGAGGTGATCGTGTTCGAGCCGTTCTACGAGAACTACGGCCCCGACGCGGTGCTGTGCGGGGCGACCCCGCGGTTCGTGCGGCTGCGCGAGCCGGACTGGGGCTACGACCCGGCCGAGCTGGAGGGGGCGTTCAACGAGCGGACGCGGGCGATCATCGTGAACACTCCGAACAACCCGACCGGCAAGGTCTTTTCGCGCAGCGAGCTGGGTCACATCGCCGCCCTGTGCCGGAAATGGGACGTGGTGGCGGTCACCGACGAGATCTACGAGCACATGGTCTACGACGGGGCCGGGCACGTGGGGCTGGCCTCGCTGGACGGCATGCGGGAACGCACGGTCACGATCAGCGGCGCCTCCAAGACCTACAGCGTCACGGGCTGGCGGGTCGGCTGGTGCCTGGCGGCGCCGGCGCTGACCTCGGCGATTCGCAAAGTGCACGACTTCCTGACCGTCGGCGCCCCGGCGCCGCTGCAGGAAGCCGTGGCGGCGGCCCTCGCCTTGCCAGAGGACTACTACCGGACGCTCGTCGACGGCTACCGGGCGCGGCGCGACTTCCTGCTGCCCGCGCTCGACGCCGCCGGCTTCCGCACCTTCCCGCCACGGGGGGCCTACTACGTGATGACGGACATCTCGCGCTTCGGCTTCCCCGACGACGTCGCGTTCGCCCGCCACCTGGTGGCCGAAGGAGGCGTGGCGGCGGTGCCGGGCTCCAGTTTCTACTCCGACCCGGAGGCGGGACGGCAACGTCTTCGCTTCCACTTTGCCCGCCGACGCGAGACACTTGAAGCGGCTGCGGAGCGCCTGGGCGGCCTCAGGGCCCGCGCGCCCCTCGTCTGACCTCAACCCCGGGACCTCACCTCATGGCTTTGGTTCGTCGCAACTCGCTCGGCCCCCTGCTGGTGGCGATGTCGCTCGCCGCGCTCCTCGGATTCGGGGTCGCCCGCGGCCTGCATGCCACCGACGACATGCGCAGCCATCTCGACCTGTTCTCGCAGGTGCTCTACCTGGTGCAGAACAACTACGTCGAGGTCCCGGACAACGAGAAGCTCATCAAGGGCGCGATCGACGGCATGCTGAAGACCCTCGACCCGCACACCGTGCACCTGCCGGTGCAGCGCGCCCAGCGGATGGACGAGGAGTTCCAGGGGGAGTACTCCGGCGTCGGGGTGCAATTCGAGCTGCGCGACGGGGCGATCGTCGTCATCGCGGCGCTCGAGGGCGGGCCGTCCTACCGGCTCGGCATCCAGGCCGGGGACCGCATCGTCGAGATCGACTCCAAGCCGCTGCAGAAGAACCTCACGAACGACGACGTGTTCAAGATGCTGCGCGGTCCCGCCGGCACCACGGTGGCGGTCACGATCGAGCGCGAGGGTGAGGTCGAGCCGCTGCGGTTCTCGATCGAGCGGGCGAAGATCCCGCTCGAGAGCGTCCCCTACGCCTACATGATCCGCCCCGGGGTCGGGTACGTGCGCATCAACCGCTTCGCCCAGACCACCGGCGACGAGCTCGAGAAGGCGCTCACCGGCCTGCGCCAGCAGGGCATGAAGTCGCTGATGCTCGACCTGCGCCAGAACTACGGCGGCCTGCTCTCCCAGGCGGTCGAGGTGCTGGACGCGCTGGTGCCCCAGAACAAGCGGGTGGTCTACACCCGCGGCCGCATCGCCTCCGCGAACGCCGACTACTACAGCAGCGACCGGCCCAAGCTGCTCGACGGGCCGATCGTGGTGCTCATCGACCACGGCACCGCGTCCGCGTCCGAGATCGTCGCCGGCGCCATCCAGGACCTCGACCGCGGGCTGGTCGGCGGCGTGAACTCGTTCGGCAAGGGGCTGGTGCAGAACCAGCTGCGGCTGGGGGACGGCTCCAAGCTGCTGCTGACGATCGCCAAGTACTACACGCCGAGCGGACGGCTCATCCAGCGGCCGTTCGACAAGTTCGCCGACCGCAACGAGTACGCCGAGGACGCCGCGCGCGAGGACGTGCCGACCGACTCGGCGCTGGCGGCGCGGCCCAAGTTCAAGACCGCGGCCGGCCGCAGCGTCTACGGCGGCGGCGGCATCTACCCGGACGTGGTGCTCAAGGAGGGCCCGCCGCTCACCCGTCCGCAGATCGACATGCTGCAGAAGCGCGTGTTCTTCGAGTTCGCGACCCACTACGTCGCCACCCACAAGGAGCGCGTGTGGACGCCGGCGGCGCTGGGACGTGACTTCACGCTCGCGGACGCCGACTGGACGCGGCTGCGCCAGGTGATGACCCACCGCAAGGCGGCGGTGGACGACTCGGTGTGGACCGCCGACCGGCCGTTCATGCTGCAGCAGGTGCGCGCGGAGATCGCCTCGGCCACGATCGGCCGCGCCGAGCGCTACAAGATCCTGGTCGAGGACGACCCGCAGCTGCTGGCGGCGCTCGAGCTGTTCCCGCAGGCGAGCACGCTGATGTCGCGGGCGACCGACGCCGGGCGCGCGCGCCCGGGCGCGCCCGGGGCCCCGGGCAGCGACGCCACCGCCGGTCCGGACGGGTCGGCGCCGCAGACCGCGACGCCCGAGAAGGGCAAGCCGCGGGTCGGCAAGCCCTGAGCGGCGAGGCGACGCGGCCCCGGACCGAGGCGCACGGTCCGGGGCCGCTCCCGTTCGCGGCCGCGGTCAGCCCGCGTCGGTCGCGACCGTGACCGCCAGCTCGTCCCCCTCGCCGAGCCCGAGGCGCGCGGCGGCGTTCCCGCAGTTCTGGGCGATCTCGAGCCGCCCGCTCGAGCCCAGGATGGCGAGCAGCGTCCCCACCTTCGAGTCGCCGTAGGCGCGCGCCAGCCCCCGGAGCACGCGGTGGGCCACCAGCACCTGGAGCCGCGACTCCGGCACCCCGGGGAACGCCTCGGCGAGGTCGCGCTCGGTCAGGTTGGTGAGGGCGTTGCCGAAGTGGTCCACGAACATGACCCGGCCGACCAGCCGCCCGTCCGCCCGCCGCGGCGACGGCCGCTCGCCGCGCACCGGGTCGGCGATGCGCGGACCGAATGCGGCGATCGGCTCCCCGCGCGCGAGCCGGGCGGCGACCGGGGCGAACACGTCGCGGGCGTGGAAGGTGCGGCTCACCGGGGAGCGGAAGTAGCGGGTCTCGGTGACCGCGTGGGCCTCGGCGGCGGGGTCCGCGAGCGCCCACTCGAGCACGCCGTTGTCGGGCCCGACGAAGCGCTGCCCGCGCGCGCGCACCGCCAGCGGCCGGCGCGGGGTGCCGACCCCCGGGTCCACCACGGCGAGGTGGACCGCTCCCGGCGGGAAGTCGCGCGCCGCCGCCTCGAGGACGAACGCCGCGCGGGTCACGTGTCCGGCCGGGATGTCGTGGGTGAGGTCCACGACCCGCGCCTCGGGACAGACGCCGTGGATCACCCCGTGGACCACCCCCACGAACCAGTCCGCATGGCCGAAGTCGGAGGTGAAGGTGATGATGGGTGCCGGCATCGGGGCTCGCCCGTCGTGGAGGGTCGACCGTGGAGTCCGCGCCGCGGCCGCGCCCGGCTGCGGTATGATGCCCGGCGAATGTAGCCGAGGCCCGCGGCCCTGCCAACCGCGGCGGGGCGGACCCGGCGGCACGCCAGAAAGGAGCGTCGCTCGATGACCCGCGACTCCCGGCCGCGCCCCGCCCGCGGCGAGCGCACCCGCGCGGTGCACGGCGCCCACGCCTCCGGCCACGGCCCGGTCAGCACGCCGATCGTCCACTCCGCCACCTTCTCGTTCCCGAGCCTCGACGCGCTGGACGCCGAGCAGGAGCGCGGTGCCGCCGGCGCCTACTACCAGCGGATCGGGCACCCGACCCTGCGCGCGTGCGAGGAGCGGCTCGCCGGCCTCGAGGGGGCCGAGATGTCGCTCCTGTTCACCTCGGGCGTGGCGGCGATCGCGGCGATGTTCCTGGCCCACCTGCGCGCGGGCGACCACATCGTCGCGCTCCACCAGTGCTACGGGGGCACCCACGCGCTGCTCCAGTGGGGGGCCGAGCGCTTCGGCTGGCAGGTGGACTTGGCGGACGCGCGCGATCCCGCCGGCTGGGAGCGGCTGTTCCGCCGCGAGACGCGGCTGCTCCACATCGAGTCGCCGACCAACCCGACCCTGTGTGTCGTGGACATCGAGCGGGCCGCGGCGCTCGCCCACGCGCGCGGGGCGCGCCTCACGATCGACAACACGTTCGCCTCGCCGATCGGCCAGCAGCCGCTCGCGCTCGGGGCCGACCTCGTCATGTACAGCGCCACGAAGTCGATCGGCGGGCACAGCGACCTGCTGGCCGGGGTGGTGACCGGCTCCGCCGCGGCGCTGGCCCCGGTGTGGAAGGCGCGCAAGGTGTTCGGCCCGGTGCCGGACCCGGCGGTGGCGTGGCAGATCGAGCGCAGCCTGAAGACGCTGCCGCTGCGGGTGGCGGCCGGCAACGCGAACGCGCTCGAGCTGGCGACCCGCCTCGCCGGGCACCCCGGCGTGGCGCAGGTGCTCTACCCCGGGCTGCCGTCCCACCCCGGCCACGCGCTCGCCGCGCGGCAGATGCGGCACGGGTTCGGCCCGGTGCTGTCGTTCGAGGTGCTGGGCGGCGCGCCGGCGGCCGAGGCGGTGGTGAACGCGTTCCAGCTGGTGAAGCACGCCCCGAGCCTCGGCGGCGTGGAGTCGCTCTCCTGCCTGCCGGCGGCGACCTCGCACATCCAGCTCGGCCCCGAGGGCCGGGCGAAGGCCGGCATCCCGGAGGGGCTGGTGCGGGTCTCGGCGGGGATCGAGGACGTCGAGGACCTCTGGGCCGACCTCGACCAGGCGATCGTGCGGGCGGCGATCCTCCAGGCGTGAGCGCGGCCGCGCCGCATGCGCGCCGGCCCGCCCGCCGGCTCCGGGCCGCCCCCGGCGCTGGTCGGCCCCGGCGGCGCGTGCTATCCTTTTCGGCCGTTCCCGCTCCCTCGGACCCTGCCAGGAGAGACCCCCGGTGAAGCTCCTCCCGATCGTCCTCGTCGCGCTCAGCGCCGCCGCCCCGCTCGCCGCCGCCGCCCCCGCCGACCCGCGGCCGGCGGCGGCCGCGACGACCGACTCGCTCGGGATGCTCGAGAAGGCGGTCGCACGCGACTCCAGCAAGGTCGAGAACCTCTACCGGCTCGGCGTCATGTACCTCGACCGCGACCGCCCCGCGGAGGCGATCCTGGTGCTGGGGAAGGCCTACGAGAAGCAGTCCCGGGACCTCAAGCTGCTGGTCAATCTGGGCGCCGCGCACGACGCGGTGGGGAACAGCGACGTCGCCCAGCGTCTCTACCGCGAGGCGCTGCAGATCGCGCCGGGCGACTCGGTCGCCTCGTGCCGGCTCGCCAGCTCGCTCTACTCGCGTGGACGGCATCAGGAGGCGGTGGACATCCTGCGCTCGGTGATCCAGAAGGCGCCGGGCTCCTACTGCGCCTACTTCACGCTCGGCGTGGCGTTCGCCGACGCCGGCATCTACCGGGACGCGATCCGCATGTGGCAGCGGGTCGTCGAGCTGGCGCCGGGCTCGCCCGAGGCGATGAGCGCCCAGGAGAGCATCACCGTGCTGCAGAGGTTCGTGCAGTAGCCGGGCCCCGGCCCGGTCCCGGGCCGGGCCCCCGCGGGGCCACGCCGGGGAGGCCGCCCTGATCTACCTCGACCACAACGCATCCACGCCGGTCCGTCCCGAGGTGGCCGCCGCCATGGCCCCCTGCCTCGCGGACCTCTACGCGAACCCCTCCAGCCTGCACCGCGAGGGGCAGCGCGCGCGCGCCGCGGTCGAGCGCGCGCGCGAGCAGGTGGCGGCGCTGGTCGGCGCCCGCCCCGACGAGGTGGTGTTCACGAGCGGCGGCACCGAGGGCGACCACCTCGCGCTGCTCGGGGCGGCGTGGGCGCGGCGCGAGGCCGGGACGCGGATCGCGATCTCGGCGGTCGAGCACCACGCGGTCCACGGCGCGGCCGAGGTGCTGGCCGAGCAGGGCTGGACCGTGGACCACCTGCCGGTCGGCCGGGAGGGCTTCGTCGAGCCGGCGGCGTTCGACCCGGCGCCGGGAACGACCGTGGTCTCGCTGATGCTCGCGAACAACGAGACCGGCGTCCTCCAGCCGGTCGCCGGGCTCGCCGCGCGCGCCCGGGCGGCCGGGGTGCGGGTCCACTGCGACGCGGTCCAGGGTGCGGGCAAGGTGGCGCTCGACGTCGCGGCACTCGGCGTGGACTACCTCGCCCTCTCCGCCCACAAGATGGGCGGGCCCAAGGGGGCGGGGGCGCTGATCGTGCGGCGCGGCGCCCCGCTGGCGCCGCTGTTCCGCGGCAGCGGCCACGAGCGCGGCCGGCGCGGCGGCACCGAGAACCTGCCCGGCATCGTCGGGCTGGGCGCGGCGGCCGAGTGGGCCGCCCGCGACCTGGCCGCCGAGTCGGAGCGGCTGCGCACGCTGCGCACCCGCCTCGAGGCCGGCATCCGCATGGTCGCCCTGGACGCCGTCGTGCACGGCGCCGCCGCGCCGCGGCTGCCGAACACGGTGAACGTCTCGTTCCCGGGCGCGCGCAGCGACCACCTGCTGATGGCGCTCGACGCGCGCGGGGTCGCGGTCTCCGCCGGAGCGGCCTGCGCGAGCGGCGCGGTCGAGCCCTCGCCGGTGCTGTCGGCGATGGGGGTGCCGCGCGAGCTCGCGATCGGCGCGGTCCGCCTCTCGATGGGCCGGACGACGGGCGACGACGACGTGGACGCCGTGGTGCTGGCGCTGTTCGACGCCGTGCCGGCCGCGCGCGCGGCGGCGGCCGGCGCGCCCGCGTGACCGGGCTCCGCGTGCTCGCCGCGATGAGCGGCGGGGTGGATTCGGCGGTCGCGGCGGCGCTGCTCGCCGAGCAGGGGCACGAGCTCACCGGCGTGACGCTCAAGCTCTGGTGCTACGGGCGCTCGCCGGTGAGCGCGCGCGCCTGCTGCACGCTGGACGCCATCGACGACGCGCGGCGGGTGGCGGCCCGCATGGGGTTCCCGCACTTCGTGGTCGAGGCGGAGGAGGTGTTCCGCGCCCGCGTGCTGCAGCCGTTCCTCGACGCCTACGCGGCCGGCCGCACGCCCTATCCCTGTGCGCTCTGCAACCAGCACCTCAAGTTCGGGGACCTGGTCGGCCGCATGGAGCTGATCGGCGCCGCGGCGCTCGCCACCGGGCACTACGCGCGGGTCGAGGCGCTCCCGGACGGCACCTTCGGCCTGTTCCGCGCGGCGGACCGCGCCAAGGACCAGTCGTATGCGCTGGCGACCATCCCGCGCGACGTGCTGCCGCGGGTGCGGTTCCCGCTCGGCGGGCTGGCGAAGGACGAGGTGCGCGCCCACGCGGCGCGGCTCGGCCTCGCGGTGTGGGACAAGCCGGAGAGCCAGGACCTGTGCTTCGTGCCGGACGGCGACTACGCCGGCTTCATGGTGCGGAACCTGGGCGAGACGCGCGGCACCGCGCCGGGTCCGTTCGTGGACCTCGAGGGCCGGCGGCTCGGCACCCACCGCGGCGTCATCCACTACACGGTGGGGCAGCGGCGCGGGCTCGGGATCGCGGCCGGCGAGCCGCTCTACGTGGTCGCGATCGACGCGGCGACGGCGACCGTGACGCTCGGCCCGCGCCCGGCACTCGACGCCCCCGGGCTGGTGACGGAGCCGGCGAACTGGCTGTGTCCCGCTCCGGTCGCCGCCGGCACGCCGGCCGAGGTCCAGATCCGTTCCCATCACCGGCCGGCGCCCGCCCGGCTCCATCCCCGCGCGGACGGCGGCGTCGAGGTGCGCTTCGCCACGCCGCAGAGCGCCGTCACCCCCGGCCAGGCCTGCGTGTTCTACGACGGCGACCGCGTGCTCGGCGGGGCGGCGATCGCGCACGCCCTGCCGGCGGGCGGGGGGGGCGCGCGGTCCGTCGCGGCCGCCGCGGAGCCGGTCCGGGCATGACCGCCGGGGAGCCGCTCCCCGCGGACGCCGTCGTCGCGCTCGACCGCTGCTCCGCCTGCGGCGGGCGCGACCTGCGTCCACGGGCGCTCGCCTACGTCCATCGCGGTCGCCGCTTCCCGCTGGTCGAGTGCCGCGCGTGCGGGCTCCGGTTCCTCGCGCTCCAGCCGGCCCCGGGGACGCTGGCCGCCTTCTACGACGCGGCGTACTTCGAGAGCGAGTTCCGCTGCGGGCGGACCGCCGCGTCCTCGTTCGACGCCGAGGCCTTCCGCGCCGAGACCGGCGGGCTGCTCGACGCCTTCGCCGCGCTCGGCGCCTCGGGCCGCCTGCTCGACGTGGGGTGCGCGAGCGGCGCGCTGCTCGCGCACGCGGTGGAGCGCGGCTGGCAGGCGCGCGGGGTCGAGCTGGCGCCCGACGCGGTCGCGCACGCGCGCGCGCGCGGGCTCGACGTGTTCGCGGGCGACCTGCTGGCGGCGAACCTGCCGACCGGCCACTTCGACCTGGTCTACATGGGGGACGTGCTCGAGCACGTCCCGGACTGTCGCGCGGTGGTCGCGGAGGTGGCGCGCGTGCTGCGACCCGGCGGCTGGTTCTACCTGCGCGGCCCCATCACCACCCACTCGCTGGCCCGCTCGCTGGCGCTCGCCGTCCACCGTGCCCTCGGCCGCACGCTGCTGCTGCACGAGGTCCCGTACCACCTGTGGGAGTTCACGCCGGGGCCGCTGGCGCGGCTGGTCGAGCGGGCCGGCCTGCGGGTGGTGCGCGTCCGCCAGAGCAAGATCCCGCCCGGGGGCGCGCGCGGCCGCAAGACGGCGCTCGAGCGGGCGGCGATGGCGGCGATCGACGCGGTGAACGTGCCGCTCACCGCCTGGTTCAACGTGCGCGGGGACCGCGTGGTGCTGGTCGCGCGCAAGCCCGGGGCGGCGGCGGCCCCGGCGGGCTGATCCGCCGGGACCGCCGCCCGCTCACGGCGCCGGGGTGCGGGTCGTCGAGCGGTCGCGCGGGGTCTGGAGCAGGTAGCGCGCGACCGCGTTCGACTCGCGGCGGCGCAGCGCGGCACAGTCCCCGATCCGCTCGATCACCTGGTCCAGCTCCTCCCGCGTGCCGGGGAAGTTCGTGTCGCGGTAGTTGAAGAACGCCTGCGCCTCGGGGATGCGCAGGGTGTCGCAGCACGCCGCGAAGTTCGGCAGCCGCGAGAGCTGGAAGGGCGGGATCCGCTTCGCGATCGGCTTGTAGCCGGCGAGCAGCCAGCGCCAGCGGCGCTCCTGCAGCTCGTCGTTCTCGTTCATGTTGCCGGGGATGGTGAAGATCTCCTGCGGCCGGAGCGGGCCGGTGATCGCATAGTCGAGGGCGCGCTCCATGAGCTCCGCGTTGCGGAAGTGGCCCAGCGCCGCCAGGAAGCGCGAGCGCTCGGAGGGGATCCGGGTGGTCTCGAACCGTTCGCGGTAGGCGTCGTAGAGGGCGCCATCGCCGTCGCGGGCGGCCAGCTCGAGCGCGACCCCGGCGACCGACGGGGCGACCGAGTCGGGCCGCACCAGGTAGCGCCGGGCGGCGAGGCGCGCCCAGTCCTGGATGTCGCGGTCGAGTCCGTGCACGCCGAGCATCGTCAGCAGCCCCGGCCGCATGAGCGAGACGGCCTCCGGCTCGCCGCGGGCCGGGGTCATGCCGAAGCGCTGCAGCGAGGGGCGCAGCATGCGCCGCACCGTGAGCGCGAACGGTCCCCGCAGGTCGGGCGTGATCAGCGCGCCCTGGACCTTGCCGAGCCCGCCGATCAGCGTCGTGACCACCTCCGGGGCGGGATCGTCCACGAAGCGCTCGAGGGTGGCGAGGTACTCGTCGCCGGCGAGCAGCCCGGCGTCGAGCATCGCCGCGAGGTTGTTCAGGAACCCGACCCGCTCACGCGTGTCCATCGTGCGGCCCGCCTCGGCCGCCAGCGACTGGAGCGCCGCGGGAGGGACCCACCAGCGGTAGTAGCCGCGCTCGCCGGCGTTGGGATGGATCCAGGCCGGGGCGCCCGCGCGCTCGAGCGTCACCGTCTGCTCGGGCTCGGTGAGCATCACCTGCTGGGTGTGGACCTGCCGCCCGTCCGAGTAGCGCAGGGTCACCGGGATGCGCCAGGTCGCCGGCGCCGGCGCCCGCACGCCGTGGTTGAGGAAGCGCTCCTGGCGGAGCCGCACGGTCCCGTCCGCGAGCGGCTCGACCCGCACGAGCGGGACGCCGCCCTGGTCGAGGAACGAGAGGGTCACGGAGGCGACGTCGTGTCCCGCCGCGTCCGTGAGGGCGCGCCACAGGTCCGGGCCGGTGGCGTTCCTCCACTCGTGCTGCGTGAGGTAGGCGATGACCCCGCGGCGGAAGGCCTCGGCGCCGATCCACTGCTCGAGCATCCCCAGCACCGCCTGGCCCTTGTCGTAGGCCAGCTCGTCGAACAGCCGGTCGAAGTCGGCGAAGGCGTCCACCGATTGCCGGATCGGCCGGGTCGTGAGCCGCGCGTCCGTGTTCATCGCGCTCTGCGTGCCCGCCAGCTCGCGCACCGGCAGGTTGTACTGCGGGTACACCTGGTGGGTGATCTTGTCGCCCATCCAGGAGGCGAACGACTCGTTCAGCCACAGGTCGTCCCACCAGTCCATCGTCACCAGGTCGCCGAACCACATGTGGGCCAGCTCGTGGGCGGTGGTGCTGGCGAGCCGCTGCCGCTGCCGCACGCCGGCGGTGGCCGGGTCCACGAGCAGGATCTCCTCGCGGAAGGTGATCGCCCCGGCGTTCTCCATCGCCCCGGCCGCGAACTCGGGCACCGCGAGCAGGTCGAGCTTCGCGTACGGGTAGGGGCGGCCGAAGTACTTCTCGAGCGCCGCCAGCAGCGGCGGCGTCACGCGCGCCGCCTCGCGCCCCAGCGCCGCGGAGCCCTTCACCGTCACGACGCGGCCCGGCACCGACAGGCCGCGGATCGGCAGGTAGTCGAAGGGGCCGGCCGCGATCGCGACCAGATAGGTGGGCAGCGGCGGCGTCCGCCGGAACACGACGGTGCGCTGGCCGCCGGCGACCGTCTCCTTCTCGACCGGCGTGTTCGAGACGGCGGTGCACTTCTCGGGCACCGTGACCGTGAGCTGGAACGGGATCTTGAACGCCGGCTCGTCCCAGCACGGGAACGCCTTGCGCGCCTCCTTGGCCTCGAACTGGGTGTAGCAGTACCAGTCCTCGCCCGACTTCACGCGGTAGAGCCCGTTCGCCCGGGTGCTGAACTGGTTGCCGAAGTCGATCTCGAGCCCGTACGCCCCGACCGCGAGCGGCGCCCCGGCGCGCACGAGGAGCTGCCCGGCGGCGCCGGCCTCGTGCGCGATCGTCACCGGCCCGGCCGGACCGGTGAGCCGGACCGCGATGACGTCCAGGTCGAGCGCGTAGAGGCGGAACGACTCCACCGGGGCCGTCACCGCCAGGTCGAACCGCACCGAGCCCGAGAAGTCGGGGCGCGCGGGGTCGAGCCGCAGGCGGACCGACTGGGTGACCGGCACCACATCGCGGTCGAGCCGGTTGTTCGGGGCGGCCTCGGCGACGGCGAGCGGTGCCGCGAGCAGGGCGCCGACCAGCGCCGCCGCGGCGCGGGGGTGTGGGATGGGACGACGACGCATCGGGCCTCCGGGGTCTGCGTTCCGCTGCGGGTGGGTCCACGGGGGACGGGCCGCACGAGTCAACACCGCCGGGCCGCCGGGGGCAAGCGAAACCGGTCGCGGGCCGCGCGCCGGCGGCGGCGTTGACAGCCCCCGGGGCCCCGCCTAGCCTGCCGTTCCCGCATGCCGAACCCCGCGCACCCCCCCGCCCCCGCGGTCGAGACCACCGCCCTGCGCCGGACGTTCGCCGCGCCGCGACACCGCGGTGGCGGCCCGGTCGAGGCCCTGAGCGGGGTGGACGTACGCATCGAACGCGGCGAGATCTTCGGGCTGCTGGGGCCGAACGGCGCCGGGAAGACCACGTTCATCAAGATCCTCACCACGCTGCTGTTCCCGACCTCCGGCGCCGCCCGGGTCGCCGGGCACGACGTCGTGGACGCGGCGGGCGAGGTGCGCCAGCGGATCGGGCTCATCTCGGGCGGCGAGTCGAGCGGCTACGGCATCCTCTCGGTGCGCGAGTGCCTGTGGATGTTCTCCCAGTTCTACGGCGTGCCGCGCGCGGTGGCGTGGCCGCGCGTGGACGAGCTGATCGCGGTGGTCGGCCTCGAGGAGCAGGCCCACACCCGCGTGAACCGCCTCTCGACCGGCCAGCGCCAGCGCATGAACTTCGCGCGCGGGTTCGTGAGCGACCCCGAGGTGCTGTTCATGGACGAGCCGACCCTGGGCATGGACGTCAACGCCGCCCGCGCGCTGCGCGGCTACGTCGCGCGCTGGATGCGCGAGCGCCCGGGGCGCACCGTGCTGCTCACGACCCACTACATGGCCGAGGCCGAGGAGCTGTGCGACCGGCTGGCGATCATCGACCGCGGGCGGGTGCTGGCCTGCGACAGCCCGGCGGCGCTGCGCCGTCAGGTGCGCGGCGGCCAGCACGTCGAGCTCGAGGTGCGCGGGACGGGCGGCGACGACGCGGCGCCGCCGGCGCTCGACGGCATCCCGAGCGCGTGGGGCGCACCCCATCCCGAGCGCGGCACCCGGACGCTCAAGTTCCGGCTGCCGCCCGGGCGGCCGCTGGTCGAGGTGCTGCGCGAGCTCGAGGGGCGCGGGATCCGCGTGGACGGCGTGGCGACCCGCGAGACCACGCTCGAGGACGTGTTCATCGCGGTGGTCGGGCGCGGGCTCGACGACCCCGGGAGCCCGGCGCCGCCGGGCGACGGCGCCGCGCCGCCGGGGAGCGGGTCGTGAGCGCCGCGTCCGCGCCCCCCGGCCGGCTCGCGCGCGACCTGCGCGCGGGCGGGGCGCGCGCCTACGTACGGGTCGTCGGCTCGCTGCGCGAGCCGGCGTGGATCCTCAGCGACGCGGTGTTCCCGGCCCTGAGCATGGCGTCGTTCGTGCTCCTCTACCGCGCCCTCGGGGCGCCGGCCTCGTACGAGGCGCTGGCGGTGGTGGGCGGCATCCTCGCGACCTACTGGATCAACGTCCTGTGGGGCATGGGCGCCCAGCTCTACTGGGAGAAGCAGAACGGCCAGCTGCAGCTCTACTTCATGGCCCCCTGCTCGCGGCTCGCGGTGCTCACCGGCATGGCGCTGGGCGGCATCTTCATGACCAGCAGCCGGGCGGTGATCGGCGTCGCGGTCGGGTTCGGGCTGCTGGGCGTACGGGTCGAGCCGTTCAACCTGCCGCTGCTGGGGCTCGTGTTCGTGGTCACCATGGCCGCGCTCTACGCGCTCGGCATGACGCTCGCCTCGCTGTTCCTGCTCTACGGTCGCGAGGCGTGGCACGTGTGCAACGCGCTCCAGGAGCCGGTGTTCTTCCTCTCCGGGCTCTATTTCCCGATCCGCGCCCTCGGCGCGCTGGGCGCGGTGGCGGCCGGCCTGGTCCCGCTCGGGCTCGGGGTGGACGCGATGCGTCAGGTGCTGCTGGGAGCGGCCGCGCGCGGGCTGCTGCCGGTGGGGACGGAGGTGGCGCTGCTCGCCGGGCTCGCGGTCGCGTTCTTCGTGCTCGCCCGCGCCGCGCTCGCGTTCCTCGAGAACCTCTCCAAGCAGGAGGGCCGCCTGACCCAGAGGTGGCAGTGAGCGGCCCGGCGAACCCGGCCCGCCCCGGACCGGGCGCGGCGCGCCTGGCGCGCTTCCGCACCGCCGCCTGGCTCGGCTGGCAGATCGAGGCGAACTGGGCGGACCCCTTCACGTTCGTCATCTACTCGGTGCTCAAGCCGCTCGCCACCGCCGCGATCCTCGCCGTGATGTACCTGGCGGTCGCCGGGGCGGCGACCGGCGCGCACGCGTTCCTCGGCTTCTACGTCGCGAACGCGTTCCACGAGTACGTCACGCGCATCCTGGTCGGGATGGGCTGGGTGGTGGTCGAGGAGCGCGAGGAATACGAGACCCTCAAGTTCATCTACGCCTCGCCGGTCGGCATCTTCACCTACCTGTGGGGGCGCTCGACCGTGAAGTTCACCCAGGCGACGCTGAGCGTGCTGCTCATCCTCGGCATGGGCTGGTGGCTGCTGGGGCTGCGCTGGGAGTGGGGCGAGGTGCGCTGGGCGCCGCTGCTGCTCTCGCTCGCGCTCGGGCTCACCGCGGTGGTCTACTTCGGGTTCCTGGTCGCCGGCTGGGCGCTGGTGCTCCCGCGCGCGGCGATCAGCGTCAACGAAGGGGTGTCGGCCTGCCTCTACCTCCTGTGCGGGGTCATCTTCCCGATCGACCTGCTGCCGCGCGCGCTCCAGCTGCTGGCGCTCGCCCTGCCCTTCACGTGGTGGTACGAGGCGCTGCGGCGGTTCCTGCTCGGGCGCGGCGCCAGCGCGACGCTCGCGGCACTCTCCGACGGGCAGATCCTCGGCGCGCTCGCGCTCTCGACCGCGCTCCTCTCCACGGCGTCGGTGTGGGGCTACCACGCGCTCGAACGGCGGGCGCGGCGCCAGGGCAGGCTCGACCAGGGGACCCTCTTCTGATCGGCCGGGGCGCCCCGCCGCGCGGAGCGGCGGACGCGGGCGCCCGGCGCCCGGCGGGAGGGGGGCGATGAGGCCGCCGCGGGGGTCGTGGACGCTGCTGCTGGCGCTGATCGGGCTCGCCGCATGGCTGCGGGCCCTCGGCACCGGCTTCGCGCAGGACGACTTCCGCTGGCTGCTGCGCGCGGCCGAGGGGGGGGCGGTCGAGTGGACGGCGCCGCGCGTGCTGAGCATGTCGCTCTACTTCCGCGCCTTCCACGCGTGGTTCGGGGCGCAGCCGCTGCCCTACCACGCCTTCGGCCTCGCACTCCACCTGGCGACCGGGTGGCTCCTCCACCGCGTCCTCGCGCGCGACCTGGCGCCCGGGGTCGCGGCGGCGGCCGCCGCCGCCTACCTGACCAGCCCGGCGCTGTTCGCCGTGCTCCACTGGGCCTCGGGGATCGCCGACCTGCTGTGCGTCGCGCTGCTCGCGCTCGCGGTGTGGCTGCTGGGGGACGGGAAGGGGCGGGCCGCGCGCGGCTGGCTCTCGCTCGGCGCCTACGCGCTCGCGCTCGCCGCGAAGGAGATCGCGGTCGGGGCGGCGCCGGCGATGGCGGTGCTCCACCTGCGGGACGGCATGCGCGCCGGGGGACCGCGCGCCGCGCTGTGCGCCGCGCTCGCCGTCCTGTTCGCCCTGCCGGCGGCCGGTGCCTGGCAGACCGGCGCCGGCGAGCCCTACGCCCTGCGACCCACCGCGGCCCTGCTCAACCTGCCGGCGTTCGTCGCCGCCGCGACCGTGGGCGGCGTGGCCTGGGCCGAGCCCTCGGACCTCGCCTGGGCGCGCCTGCCGTGGGTGCGCGCCGCCGGCTGGGGGATCCTCGCGGGGTGGCTGGCGGCGCTGGCGCTGCGCCGCTCGCGCGCGGCCTGGCTCGGGTTCCTGTGGTTCGTCGGGCTGCTGGGGCCGGTCCTGACGCTCGAGCGGCAGGTCTACCTCTACTACCTGTGCTGCGCGCTGCCGGGACTGGTCGCCTCGGTCGCGCACCTGGTCGGGGGCCGGACCGCGCCGCTCCCGCGCTGGGCCCCGTGGGCGGCGGCGGCGCTGGTCGTGGCGCAGGGGGTCGCCGTCGAGGCGCGCTCCGGGGCGCGGTTGCGGAGCGCGCCGCTGCCGGTCGATTTCGTCCTGCGGCGGGCCGCGATCGCGGGCAACGCCCTCGCCGACCTGGCGGCCGCGCGCGACCGCCTGGGCCCGCGGCTCGTCCTGCTCGGCCAGCAGCCGGTGGACCTCGCCGCCGGGGGCGCCAGCGTGACCGAGGCGACCGACTACCGGCGCGACCCGTGGTGGGACGAGAACGTGCGCGCCGCGCTCGCCGACGGGGACGCCATCCGGCTCGCGTTCCCGGCGGTGCGCGAGGTGAGCTTCCAGCCCTGGCTCGAGGCCGGGGACACGAACGCCGTCATCGCCGCCTACCGGATCGACGGGCGGCTCACGGTCGCGGACTACGCCGCGTTCGTCGCCGCCGCGCGCGCGACCGCGCCGGCGACCCTGGCCGGCCGGCTCGAGCGGGCCGGCGGCCTCATCCGCCGCCGGCTGTTCCGCGAGGCGCTGGACGAGCTGAGCGCCGCGCACGCCGAGGCGCCCGACCATCCCGACGTGCTGCTCAACCTCGGCGCGCTCCAGGTGCACCTCGGCGACTCGACCGGCGGCCTGGCGTCGCTGACCCGGGCGGTCGAGGTGGCCCCGGCCGACCTCGACGCCCGCTACAACCTGGGGCTCCTCCAGTGGCGGCTCGGACGCCGGGAGGAGGCCCGGCGTACCTGGGAGGCGCTGCTGCGCGGGGCCCCGACGAGCGACCTGGCGCGGGCCGTGCGCGACCTGCAGGCGGGCCGGGCGCGGTAACGGCCGCGCGCGGGCCCGGCCCCCGGCGACGATCGCCACCCCGGTCGGCCCCCGGGTGGTGGAGGGGAGATCGTGGATGCTCCCGCTCCACAGCCGGTCCCCGCGACCCGATGACCGACCTCCGCGGGTACCATCCCTGCAACGGATTGTGGCCGTATGGGTTATGGCGGCCGGTAACAATCTCCGCTCCACGACCATTGGGCCTCAAGCCCCGGCCGCGGATGGTCGAAATCGTTATGGATGAGGCACTTCACGATCCCGTCCAGCTGCCGGCGCCGTCCCCGCCACCGCGCCCTCGCTCTCGCCACCGCGCTCGCCTGCGGCGTCACGCTGACCCATGCCCGTCCGGGCTGGGGCGGCACGGTGATCCGCGGGCGGGTGATGCTGCCCGAGAGCGCGGCGGCGCGGAGCGTCGATGGGAAGCGGACGCGCGAGGCGCTCGACGTGCGCGAGACGGTGGTCTACGTCACGCCGGCGCCCGGCGCCGGCGGGCGGCCGCTCGCCGGCCGCGCCCGCGGACGCGAGGTCGAGGTCTCCCGGGACCACTTCGAGCCGCGCGTGACGCACGTGGTGGCCGGCTCGCGCGTCCGCTTCCGCAACCGCGACCGCGTCTATCACAACGTGTTCGGCGTCTCGGCCGCCGGCCGCGCCGACCTCGGCGACCTGGCCCCGGATGCGAAGCGCGAGCTGCGCTTCGAGCGCGCGGGGGTGGTCCACCTGTTCTGCGGTCTCCATCCGGCCGCCGCGGGGTTCGTGGTCGTCTGTCCCAACTGGTACGTCGACCGGCCGGGGGCCGACGGGACGTACCGGCTGCCGTCGCTGCCGCGCGGCCGCTACCTCGTCCACGCCTGGCACCCGCGACGCGGCGCCATCCGCCGCGAGGCCGAGGCGACCGGCCGCGGGACCCTCACCCTCGACCTCCGGTTCTGAGCGTGCGACTCGGCCTGCGGCTCCGTCCCAAGATCCTGCTCCTGACCGTGCTGCCGCCGGTGGCGCTCGCGGTGCTGACGGTGTGGATCGTGAACCGGAGCGTCTCGGAGCAGGCGTTCACGAACATCCACGACGACCTGCAGCGCTCCTCGCTGGTGTTCGAGAGCACGCTCGAGGCCCGCAGCGAGGCGCTCGGCACCGCGGGGCAGGTGATCGCGCGCGACCCGCGCTTCTTCTCGATCCTCACCCTGCCCGGCTCGCACCGCGACCCGCAGTACCGCGCCACCGTGCAGGGGGTGGCGCGCGACTTCAACAACATCACGCGCGCCGACCTGTTCGAGGTGGTGGACGCGCGCGGGCAGCTGCTGGCCACGGTCGGCCGCGGCAGCTCGACCCGGGGTGCGCGCGAGCCCCTGGTGCGCGCGGCGCTCGACGGCCAGGCGGTGTCGGGCATCCTGGTCGAGCGCCGCGCGGACTACCAGGTCACCGTGACCCCGGTGTTCGCGCACGGGCGCGTCATCGGCGCGCTGATGCTGGGCGCGCGCATCGGGGAGCCCCTGGCGCGGCGGCTGCGCGAGCTGACGCGCAGCGAGGTCACCTTCGTCTCCGGTCGCCGCAGCATCGGCAGCACGCTCGAGGGGGACGACCGGAACGCGCTCCTCATCGCCCTGCGCGCGCGTCTGCGCAGCGACTCGCTCGCGCAGACCGAGCTGCTCGAGGTGAAGGCGCCGAGCCAGACCTACCTCACGCTGGTGCGCCCGATCCCCGACTCGAACCCGGCCGCGCCGCAGTACTACGTCATGCAGCGCTCGCTCGAGGCCGAGACCGCCTCGCTCACCGGCATGCGCAACCTGCTGATCGAGATCGGGGTGCTGGCGGTGATCATCGCCATCCTGGGCGGGATGGCGGTGGCGCAGCGGATCACCGCGCCGATCCAGCGCCTGGTGCGCGGCGCCGACGAGATGGAGCGCGGCGATTACCAGTACCCGCTCGAGATCACGAGCCGCGACGAGATCGGCCACCTCGCCGAGCGGTTCGAGGAGATGCGCCAGCGCGAGAAGGTCTACGTGCAGAGCCTCGAGGAGGTGGCGCGCATCAAGAGCGAGTTCATCAACATCGCCTCCCACGAGCTGCGCACGCCGATCAGCATCATCCGCGGCTTCCACGACCTGTTCGCCTCGGAAGGCCTTGGCCCGGTGACCCCGGCCCAGACCAAGGCGCTCGAGGCGATCGAGTCGAGCCTGATGTCGCTGACCCGGATCGCCGAGGACGCGACCAAGATGGCGCAGATCGAGGGCGAGCGGCTGGTGCTGACGATCGACGACTTCGACGTCTCGAGCGTGCTGCGCCAGGGGGTCGAGGACGCGATCACGAACGCGCGCAAGCGCGAGCTCGACGTCGACATCGAGGTCGAACCCGACCTGCCGCCGGCGCGCATGGACGGGATGCGGATGGCGCAGGCGGTCTCCCAGCTCGTGCGCAACGCGATCCGCTTCACGCCCGACGGCGGCCTGATCGAGATCCGCGCCTGGCGCGAGAAGCAGGAGCTGGTGCTCCAGGTGCGCGACACCGGGATCGGCATCCCGGAGGAGAAGCGCCGCGACCTGTTCGACCGTTCGTTCATGGTGCGCGACTCCCTGCACCACCACTCCTCGAGCGCGCTCGAGTTCAACTCGGGCGGACTGGGCCTCGGCCTCGCGATCGTGCGCGGGATCATCGACGCCCACGGGGGCACGGTGACCATCGAGGGCCGCGAGCCGCGCGGCACCTCGGTCACCATCCGCGTGCCCCTCGAGAGCAGCCCCGGCCTGCAGGCCGCGGCGGCTTGACCCCTCGCGGTACGCCTCCCTATACTGCCCCGTCGCTCCGGCGCCTCGGGTCCCTCGCGGGATCCGGCGGCGGCGCGACGCGGATGGGGCGGCCGGCGCACGCGAGAGGCCGCGGTCGCCTCGAGCCCGGGAGACCCAGGCGGAGGGATGGCCGAGTGGTCTAAGGCGGCGGTCTTGAAAACCGCTGAGCCGCAAGGCTCCGTGGGTTCGAATCCTACTCCCTCCGCCAGTGTCACGCGGAGAGGTGGCCGAGTGGCTGAAGGCAGCCGCCTGCTAAGCGGTTGATCGGGTAAAACCGATCCGGAGGTTCGAATCCTCTCCTCTCCGCCATTCGTACCGCGTTCTCGCCGAGCGCGCCCTTAGCTCAATTGGATAGAGCATCTGACTACGGATCAGAAGGTTGGGGGTTCAAATCCTCCAGGGCGCGCCACTCGCAGCATCCCCCGTTGCCCCCGTTCGGCTCCAACCGTCACCACCCCGCACCCTGAGGAGACGACTCCCATGCGAATCCTGCTCGTGACGATCGCCGTGCTGGCGCTGGCCGGCTGCGGCGCCTCCCCGAAGTCCGCCGACACCGCGTCCGCCCCCGCGCCGCCCGCCACCGGGACCGACGCGGTCCCGGCCGGCGGCCCGCAGCTGATCGCGGAACTCACCGACGAGACGACGGTGTACGAGTGCCCCAAGTGCGGCATGATGTTCGACGCCGCCGGCACCTGCTCGATGGGCTGCGCCGAGCTGGTGGCCACGCAGGTCAGCTACACCTGCCCCAAGGACAACCAGGCGGTCGCCGCCGCCGGCCAGTGCCCGCGCTGCCCGATGAACGCCCGCGTCGAGAAGACCGCGATGGCGGCGGGCACGGCGCCCAAGGGACACTGAACCCCGCCGGCGGGCCGCGACGGACGGGACCACTCGAGGACGCGACATGGGACGCACCATCGGCATCGCCCTGATCGCCGGCGTCACGCTGCTGGCGCCGCCGGCGGACGCGGACCGCAAGGACAAGCAGCTCGACCTGTTCTGGAGCCACGCCGAGATCGCGCACATCCCGCTGCGGAGCGTGGCGCTGCTGCCGGCCGCGACCTTCAACAACGACTACAAGGCCGAGAAGGAGATCGAGGTGGCCTGGGGCCCGGTGGGCCGCTCCACCGGCCACCGCTGGTTCTTCTCGACCATGGCGAAGGACCTGCTGCGTCGCGCCTTCGGCGGCGACTCGATCCTCACCGCCACCCGCCAGCAGGTGCTGAAGACCGCCCGGGTGGACTCGCTCACCGCGCGCGCTCTCTGCCAGGCGCTGCGGGTGAGCGCGGTGCTCGCGATCCGCGCCGACCAGTGGGAGCAGGTCCAGATGGAGTGGAACCAGACCGGCAAACCCTCGACCACCGTCCACATGCGAGCGGCGCTGATGGACTCGACCGGCCGGCTGCTGTGGACGGCCTCCGGGTCCGAGACCGGCGAGGGGCCGCTCCACCAGGGCGACAGCGGCACGCTCGGCGTCAAGGGCTCGGGCCTCGGCCTCGAGGCGGTCACCGGCCAGAGCGGCGCCCCGAGCTTCCAGGAGGTGCTGGGGCCGCTCTTCACCCGCTGGCTGGCGAGCGTCCCCTCGGCGGCGCGCCCGTCGCCCGCCCCGGCGGCCCCCGCCGCGCCCGGCGGCGGGTCCTGACGCGTGGGCGGCGCGGGGAGCGCGCGATGAGCCGGCGGTGGGCGGCCGGTCGGCCCCACCCGCGCCCGGCGGCGGGGCGATGCTGATCCGCGACGACGCCGAGGGGATGCGCGCCGCGCTGCGCGAGGCGCGGGCCGCCGAGGCGGCCGACGAGGTCCCGGTCGGCTGCGTCATCGTGCACGAGGGGACGATCGTCGGCCGCGGCCACAACCAGGTCGAGCGCCTGCGCGATGCCACCGCCCATGCCGAGATCGTGGCGATCGGTGCCGCCTCCGACGCGCTCCAGTCGTGGCGGCTCTCCGACTGCACGCTCTACGTGACGCTCGAGCCGTGCGCGATGTGCGCCGGGGCGATCGTGCTGGCCCGGGTCGCACGGCTCGTCTACGGGGCGGCCGATCCCAAGGCCGGCGCCTGCGGCTCGGTGCTCGACGTCATCCACGAGCGCCGGCTCAACCACCGCGTCGAGGTCACCCCCGGCGTGCTCGGCGAGGAGTGCGGCGCGATGCTGAAGACGTTCTTCGCCCGCCGGCGCCGGCGCGACGTCGAGCCGGTCGAGCCCGGCCCCGCATGAGATCCCTCGCCCGCGGCCCCGCCGCGTCCCGCACGACCGTCCCACTCCCCGTCCCGGAACCCCTGGAGGATCCCGTGAATCCCGTCCGCCGTCCGCTCCGTCCCGCCCTCGCCGCCCTGGCCGGTCTGCTGCTCGCGGCACCGCTCGCCGCCCAGCCGACGACGGACGCCCCGACCCCGCCGGCGCTGGGCGACAGCCTGCGCCTCGACCCGACGGTGCGCACCGGGACGCTCCCCAACGGGCTGCGCTTCTTCATCCAGAAGAACGGCAAGCCCGAGGCGCGCGTGTCGCTGCGGCTCGCGGTGGCCGCCGGCTCCAACGTCGAGGACGACGATCAGCAGGGACTCGCCCACTTCGTCGAACACATGAACTTCAACGGCTCGAAGCACTTCAAGAACGCCGACCAGCTGGTCGCCTACCTGCGCTCGGTCGGCATGCGATTCGGGGCCGACGTGAACGCCTACACCAGCTTCGACGAGACGGTCTACATGCTCGAGGTGCCGACCGACCGCCCGGAGCTGCTCACGCGCGGGATGCAGGCGCTCTCCGACTTCGCCGGCCGGGCGACGATGAAGTCGTCCGAGATCGAGAAGGAGCGCGGGGTCGTGCTCGAGGAATGGCGGCTGGGCCGCGGTGCGCAGGAGCGCATCCAGCGCCAGCAGTGGCCGCTGGTGTTCCACAAGTCGCGCTACGCCGAGCGGCTGCCGATCGGCAAGCCCGAGATCCTGAAGCAGGCGCCGGCGGCGCGCCTGCGCGACTACTATCGGGAGTGGTACACGCCCGACCGCATGGCGGTGGTCGCGGTCGGCGACATCGAGCCGGACCGGATGGAGGCGCTGATCCGCGAGCACTTCCGCGACCTGCGCGCGCGCCCGGCGTCCACGCCGACGCCGCGCTACGAGGTGCCGCCGCATCCGGAGACGCTGGTCCACGTCGCGACCGACAAGGAGGCGACCGGGACCTCGGTGTCGATCTACTTCAAGAGCCCCCGGCGGGTGAAGAGCACGGTCGGCGACGTGCGTCGCGGCCTGGCCGAGGACCTGTTCACGGCGATGCTGAACGAGCGCCTCGACGAGATCGCCCGCCGGGCCGACGCGCCGTTCCTGAGCGCCGGGGCGTTCTCGTTCCCGCTCGGCCACTCGCTCGAGCTCTACGTGCTGAGCGCGAGCGTCGAGGACCGCGGCATCGAGAAGGGGCTCGCCGCGCTGCTCGAGGAGGTCGCGCGCGTGCGGCAGCACGGGTTCCTCGACAGCGAGCTGGAGCGCGCCAAGGAGGAGGTGCGGGCGCAGAACGACCGTGCCTACGCGGAGCGCGACAAGTCGGAGAGCGCCGGGTTCGCCGGGCAGCTGGTGAGCCGGTTCCTGGTCGGCGACCCGGTGCCGGGCATCGCCGCCCGCTACGAGATGATCCGCGGCCTGCTGCCCGGCATCACGCTGGCCGAGGTCGGCGCCCGCATCCCGCGCCTGGTGCGTGCGGACAGCCGGGTGGTCCTGGCCGCCACCCCCGAGAAGCCGGGGCACACGCCGCCCACCGAGGAGGCCCTGCGCGCGGTGCTCGGGCGCGCGGCCGACGCGCGGGTCGCGGCCTGGACCGACAGCAGCGGCGGCAAGTCGCTGATGGCGACGCCGCCGGCGCCGGGACGCGTCACGGCGACGCGGCGCATCCCCGAGATCGGCACCACCGTGGTCACGCTCTCGAACGGAGTCGAGGTGTGGCTCAAGCCGACCGACTTCAAGGACGACGAGATCGTCTTCTCGGCGTACAGCCCGGGCGGCCTCTCGGTCGCGGACTCGGCCGACTTCACCACCGCGTTCCTCGCCACCGCCGTGGTGAACGACGCCGGCGTGGGCGGCTTCAAGGCGACCGAGCTGCAGAAGCTGCTCGCCGGCCGGATCGTGCGCGTGACCCCGTTCTACTCCGCCTACGCCCACGGGTTCACGGGCGCCACCCGGCCGGCGGACCTCGAGACGGCGTTCCAGCTCATCCACCTCGGCTTCGGCGGCGTCACCGAGGACGCCGCGTCGTTCACGGCGATGCAGCGGCGGCTGGCGGCGTTCTTCGCCGACCGCGCGAACAGCCCCGAGCAGGTGTTCCAGGACAGCGTCGCCGCCTTCAACAGCGGCCGCTTCTACATGAACCTGCTGCCGGCGGCCGAGCGCATCGCCGCCGTCCAGCTCGGTGGCGTGCTCGACTTCCACAAGCGCAGCTACGCGAACGCGGCCGACTTCACGTTCTTCGTCGCCGGCGCCTTCTCGGTGGATTCGATCACCCCGCTGCTCGCGCGCTATCTCGGCTCGCTGCCGTCCGTGGGCCGGCGCACGGCGGCGTACGCGGCGATCGGCCCGCGCTACCCCCAGGGCGTGGCGACCCGCCAGGTGCGCAAGGGGGTGGAGCCGAAGAGCAGCACGCGGATCACGTTCTTCACCCACGGCGGGGTCGAGGAGCTCGACATGCACCGCGCGCGCGCGGCGGCGGGCATCCTGAGCGACCACCTGCGCGAGACGCTGCGCGAGCTGCTGGGCGGCACCTACGGAGCCTCGGCCTCGTTCTCGAACCTGGCGCCGGTGCCCGGCTACTCGACGATGACGATCGCCTTCGGCTGCGCCCCCGAGAACGTCGAGAAGATGGTGGCGGCGACGCTCGAGGAGGTGCGCAAGCTGGTCGAACGCGGCCCCACGGCGGCCGACGTGCAGAAGGTGCAGGAGATCGAGCGGCGCGAGCTCGAGGTGGCGCTCAAGCAGAACCCGACCTGGACCGGCAGCCTGCAGGCGGTCCACATGTACGGCTGGGACCCGAAGCGGATCGCCCGGCGGCGCGAGCGCATCGACCTGCTCACGCCGGCCAACCTCAAGGAGACGTTCCGCAAGTACTTCCCGCTCGACCGCTACTCGGTGATGACGCTCCTCCCGGAGACCGGGGCGGACGGGAAGTAGCGGCCGCCCGGCGGGGACGCGGCGGGAGGCGCGGGTGTCTCCGGAACCCGCGCCGCGGGCCGTGATCCGGAGCGTTGACGCCGGCCCCCGGCGGGCGCATGGTCGGGACGGGCCGCAGACACGGACTGCCGCCCGCGAGGTCGCACCGTGTCCACAGGCCGCGTCCACCGCCAACTCCCCCGGCGTACGGCGTCCCTCCGGGGTACGCCCTCCGTTCCGCGCGCCCGGGCCATCGCCGCGGCCGCCGCGCTCGCGCTCGCGCTCGCCGCCCTCGCGCCCGAAGCGCGCGCCGGCTGCTGCTGCCCCGGCGAGCCGCGCGCCTGGAAGGCGTGCGAGGTGCTGCAGCCGATCGGCAGCACCCTCAGCGTGCGCTTCCCGGACGACACCACCTGGGCGTCGCTCGCCTTCGGCTCGATCCAGCTCCAGGACGCGGCCCGCAGCCTGCGCCGTCCCCGCCGCGCGACCGTCGCCTACGAGACGGTGGACGGCGCCCCGACGCTCACCGCGCTCGGGGTGCGCATGGACCGGCGCACGCGCGTGGTCGCGGTCCTGCTCGTGGCCGGCGCGACGCTGCTCCTGACCCTGATCCTCACCGGCGGCCGCCCGCACGAGCTGGCGCTCGGGCGGGACAACCGCTACAGCGCCTCGAAGTGCCAGATGATGGTCTGGTTCGGCGTCCTCGTCGTCTCGTACGGGGTGACCGTGGCGCTGCGATGGTGGGCGGGCGGCGGGCAGTTCGCCGGCGCGGTGGGCGTGCCCGACAACCTGCTGGTGCTCTCGGGCCTGAGCGCGATCTCGTTCGTCGGCGCCAAGGCGATCACCCAGGGCAAGCAGGACCGGGCGGAGGCGCGGCTGCGCGAGCCGGTGGCCGCCGTGGTCGTGGTGCCGCGCAAGACGCGGGCGCCCCGGCCCGCCTTCCCCGCCGATCTGGTCTGCGACGACGACGGCGACGTGGACTTCGGCAACTTCCAGATGGTCGTGATCACCCTGCTCGCCGTGGTCGTCTACGCCGTGCGGGTGTTCGTCTGCCTCGGCCGGGTCGAGCTGGGCTGTGCGACCCTGCTGCCCGACGTGGACACGACGATCCTCGCCGCGTTCGGGATCGGCCAGGGCGCCTACCTGACGAAGAAGGCCGCGTCGCGGCTCGGCGAGGGGTGAGCGATGGGGCGTCCGGCCGGCGTTCAGCGCCGCGCGCTCGGCCGCAGCATCTGGGGCTCGACGTGGACCACGTCGGGGAGCGCGGCGAGCGCCGCGAGTCCCTGCAGCGCGGCCGCGATGCCGCCCGCGGTCGCGCGCACCCAGACGGCGGCCGGGGCGTAGGGGAGGACCTCGTGGACCGCGTACCCTGCGCGACCGAGCGCCTCGTGGCAGCCGGCGGCGGCCACCCCCTCGCGGAAGCGGACCAGCACCAGCCCGGTCGGGACGGCGGGCGCCCCGTCCTCGCCGAGCGCGTAGACCGGCGTCACGGCCGCGCCGGCGAGGGCGCGCGGCAGTCCGCGCGCGCCGACGCGGCACCCCACGATGCGCGGCCCGGCGAGCGCGAACAGCGTCTCCATCCCGGCGGGCGCCGCGTCGGCGCCATGGACCGCGACCAGGCCGGGCAGGCGGGCGTAGCGCGGGGCGGGCCGCCCCGGGCCGGCGCGCAGCGCGCGCGGGAAGGCGGTGAGCGGGTCGTGCTAGGACACCGTGCGGCGACTATAGGTCCGGCCCCGGCCGGTCGCCAGCGCGGGAGGT
>CAZKQE010000004.1:0-26935 GCA_964554725.1 uncultured bacterium | reverse complement strand
TTCTCAGCCATCAGACCGGGGTTCGAATCCCCGTAGCGCTACCAGCTTCCCCTCGGCTGCGATCCCGAGCGCGTCAGAGCGCTCCGATGCACCGTCTGCCTCCCGGCCCACAGCGGCTTCCTCTCAGGACCAGGACCTGCGGCGGAGTCCGTGCGCCCCGTCGAGATTGGCCCCGGTGAGGTCGGCGCGATCGAGCTTGGTTCCCACGAGCCAGGCGTTCGCTAGCACGGCCCCCGAGAGGTTCGCCCCTTCGAGGTTGGCGATGGTCAAGTTGGCTTGAGACAGGTCGGCACCGGAGAGGTCAGCCCCTCTGAGGTCCGCTCTGAAGAGACTGGCCGCTGCGAGCCTCGCGCCCGACAGGTTGGCCCCTGAGAGGTTGGTGTCCTGCAGACCGGCGTTCGACAGGTCGGCCCCCGCCAGGTTGGCCTGCGAAAGGTCGGCGTCGAAGAGCACAAAGCCCGCGAGTATGCAGCCAGACAGGTCCGCCCCGGAAAGGTCAGGGCCCTTCATTGGGTGCTGCCTGGCATCCGGGTCGTGCAGCCAGCGGATGGTCTCCTGGCCACGCCAATCGTTCCACGCGTCGACGCCCGCCCGAAGTATCATCAGGTGCCGTTCACTCGCCACATGCACCGTCCCTTGCAAGATCGGGCAGGATGATAGCACTCGGGCCGCGGGGGTGGGCCGCAGACGACGCTGTAGCCTCTCGTGCTGCCCGGAGGGCCCCCAGCTCACGCCCCCACTCGGGGAGGGTGTTCGGCTCCGCGCTCCGACTGCCTACCGGCTCCCCCTGCCTGCGGGCGCCGACCGAATCGCATGCCGCGCGGCCGTTGACCCGGTTCACGTCAACATCTCGAGCTCTCTGGCCTCCTTCTCGAACGCCTCGATCTCCGGCTGGCTCATGCCGAGGCGTCGGAGCATGATGACCTCCCTCATCGGTTGCTCACCGGATTCGGACGCCCCGGGGTAGAAGCGGTCGAGGAGCTTGTCCAAACCCGACCTGGTCCCGGCCGAGTTGTGCGCGATCAGCGCCGCCTCGCGGTAGGCCTCGCGATAGGACGAAGTGTCCGTCCCGGCGCCGGCCGAGAGCCTCAGGACCGCCTCGCGCAGCGCCTCCACCTCGACCAGCAGGTCGGAGATCAGGCTGACGAGAGCGATGTTGCGTTCTTCCACCGTGGACATGACGAGCGATCTCAGCGTCGGCCTCGACATCGTACCCTCCAACTCCAGGTGCGTCTCCCTGGCATCCGCCCACCCCGGCCCCGACGAGGTCCGCCGGGGGGTCTCGGGCCGTCTCCGCCGGCTGCATTCGGCTGGGAGGCGGGCTCCGACCTGGCAGGATAGCCCGGTCAGGAGCGCGATGTGGTCCCCGTCGGACACGAGGTTCAGCATCTCCCCGATCCGTTCCTGCCGGAGCCCCTCCGACCGGTCGCCATATCGACCCGCCCCGGAACCAGTCGTTCGTGGACACTTCCGTCCACGAGGGTGACACGGGATCGCCCGGATCGCCCGTGAAGTGTGAACGGCGTGGTCAGCCGGCGGCCGGGACCGGTCGTGAACGCGCCCGTGCGCCCCTCGCCGCCATCCCGCGATTGACTCGCCCCGCGCCTCCCCATACCCTGCCCGCCCGGGGTCGGGCGATCGCGGGGGCGGGGCCGGAACGACGAGGCGCCCCGGCGGTGGACCGCCGGGGCGCCGAATGATTTAGGGGGGACTTCGTTCGCTGAATCGCGGGCCGCACGCGAGTTTCTTTGAACTAGCCCCCCCGTCACCCTGTACAGATGCGCGGCCCGGCGGAGAGTTCTATCTTTTCTGTCCCGGGATGGCGACCTGTTCACGAACCGCCCCCCAACTGGCGAGAGGCCACTCGATTGAACATCTCCATGACAGTTCCGACGCCGCACGGAGCGCCCCGGGACCGGCGCGCGGCCTCCCGGTCGGGGGTCCCCGCGGGGTCGGGACGGGCGCCGGGCGCGGGGTCCGCGGCGTGAGCCAGGGCTATTTCCTCGCCATCGCCGGCAACATCGGTGTGGGGAAGACCGAGCTCACGAACCGGCTCAGCGCCGAGCTGGGCTGGCTCGCCTACTACGAACCGGTCATCCACAACCCCTACCTCGACCCGTTCTACGCCGACATGGCGCGCTGGAGCTTCCACCTGCAGGTGTACTTCCTGAGCGAGCGGTTCAAGGCGCAGGTCCAGATCGGCGACAGCCCGCTGCCGTTCATCCAGGACCGCACGATCTACGAGGACGC
The DNA here is from genome assembly GCA_964554725.1 of uncultured bacterium. Lineage (GTDB taxonomy): Bacteria > Eisenbacteria > RBG-16-71-46 > RBG-16-71-46 > RBG-16-71-46 > WS-11. The sequence goes on along the minus strand of CAZKQE010000004.1, from coordinate 24,685 downwards.
CGAGATCTTCGCGCGCACGCTGCACGAGCAGGGGTCGATGACCGAGGTGGACTACCGGAACTACACCTCGCTGTTCGGCATCCTGGTCTCGTTCCTGCGGCGTCCCGACCTCATCATCTATCTCCGGGCGGCTCCGGAGACGCTGATGGCCCGCATCGCCCGCCGGGGACGGCCGAGCGAGCAGGGCATCACCCTCGACTACATCACGCGGCTGAACGACGCCTACGACGACTGGATGCGCCGCGCCCGGGCGGAGAGCGAGGTGATGGAGATCGACACCGACCGGGTGCCGCTCCAGGGCGAGACCGACGCGTTTCGCGACCTGGTCGACGACCTGAAGCGCCGCTATCCCCGCCAGGCCGAGCTGCGCCTGGAGGAGTAGCCCCGCGCGCTCAGGCGCCGGCCGCGGGGGAGCGGCCGGCGACCGCGATCGCCGCCGCGCAGCGCCCGCACAGGCCCGCCTGCGGGCCCTCCGCGGCCACGTCCCGGCGGTGGGTCCAGCACCGCTCGCAGCGCGCGGCGGTCGTGCGGGTCACCGCGACCGCAGGGGCGGCGCCCTCCGCGCCCGGGTCCAGATCGACGTTCGCGACCAGCAGGAACCCGCCCAGCTCGTCGCGGTAGGGGGCGAGCCGGTCGAGCCAGGCGCGGGGCGCCGTGATCGTCACCTCCGCCTCGGCGGTGGTGGCGAGCGCCTTCGACGCGCGCAGCGGCTCGAGCGCCCCGTTGACGGCGTCGCGCACCGAGAGCAGGAACGCCCACTCCTCCTCGGCATCGGCCGGCACGGGGCGCTCCGGCCAGCGGCCGAGGTGGACGCTCTCCGCCTCGGCGACCAGCCCCGGATGGCTCTGCCACACCTCCTCGGCCGTGAACGCGAGCAGCGGCGAGGCGGCGAGGGTCAGATCGTGCAGCGCCCGCCAGAGCACGGTCTGCGCCGAGCGGCGCGCCGGATCGCCGGGGGCCAGCGTGTAGAGACGGTCCTTCGCGACGTCGAGGAACACCGCCGAGAGGTCCACCGTGCACAGGTCGAGCAGACCGTCGGCGACCCGGTGATAGAGGAACCCGCGGTAGTCCTCGCGCAGACGCTCGAGCCGCGCGGCGAGGTGGCCGGCGAACGCCCGGTCCACGCGGGTGAGCGCATCGTCCGGCAGCGCGTCGGCGGGGGAGAAGTCGCTCAGGTTCCCGAGCAGGAAGCGGAAGGTGTTGCGCACCTTCCGGTAGGCGTCGGCCACCCGCTGCAGGATCTCGTCGCCGATGCGGACGTCGCTGCGCCAGTCGGTGGCGAGCGCCCACCAGCGCACGATGTCGGCGCCGTAGCGGGCGACCACGGTCTCGGGCGAGACCACGTTGCCGAGCGACTTGTGCATGGCGCGGCCCCCGGCGTCGAGCACCCAGCCGTGGGTCAGGACGTCGGTGTAGGGCGCGCGTCCGCCGGCGCCGACCCCCACCATGAGCGAGGAGTTGAACCACCCGCGGTGCTGGTCCGGCCCCTCGAGGTAGAGCACGCGGCCGCCCTCCGCGAGCGCGCGCTGCCACGCGTCGCCGGTCTCGGGATGGGTGACCTGCACCGCGCGATGCGTGGCGCCCGAGTCGAACCACACGTCGAGGATGTCGGTCTCCTTGCGGAACGGACCGGACGCCCCGCAGGCCGGGCAGGCGAAGCCCGCGGGCAGGAACCGCTCCACCGGGAGCTCGTACCACGCGTCCGAGCCGTGCTCGGCGGTGAGGGCGGCGGCGCGCTCCATCACCGCCGGGTCCAGCGCCGCCTCGTCGCACGCTTCGCAGTAGACCGCCGGGATGCCGACCCCCCACGAGCGTTGCCGCGAGAGGCACCAGTCGGGGCGCAGGCGGACCGCCTCCCGGATGCGGTTGCGCGAGGAGGGGGGCTCCCAGCGCACCTCACGCTCGATCGCCGCGAGCGCGCGGTCGCGGTGCCCGCGGTGGTCGATCATCATGAACCACTGCTTCGTGGCGCGGAAGATCACCGGCTTCCGGCAGCGCCAGCAGTGGGGGTAGGCGTGGGTGAGCGCGCTCTCGGACACCAGTCGGTCCTGGCCGCGAAGGCGCTCGACGATCTCCCGGTTCAGCTCCGGGTCGATGACGCTGCGGCCGACGAACGGCTCGGCGCCGGCGGTGAAGCGGCCGCCCTCGTCCACCGGGCAGGCGACCTCGAGGCCGGCCCGCTGGCCGACCGCGAAGTCCTCCTTGCCGTGCCCCGGGGCGGTGTGGACCAGCCCGGTGCCGTCCTCCATGCTCACGTAGGGCGTGCCGTCCACGATCGGCGCGTCGTTGCCCCACGGGGCCTCGAACACGAGCCCGAGCAGCGCGCGGCCCGGCACCCGCCGCTCGACGGCGGCGCCCTGCCAGCCCGCGCCCTCGCCGACCGCCGCGATGCGGCTCGCCGCCAGCAGGTAGCGGCGGCCGGCGACCGCCACCACCACGTACTCCGCCGCCGGGTCGGCCATCAGCCCGCGGTTCGCGGGCAACGTCCACGGTGTCGTGGTCCACGCCAGCGCGGCCGCCGGCCCGCCCAGCACGCCGGCCGGGTCGCGTCGCAGCGGGAACGCCACCACGATGGAGGGCGACGGATCGTCCTGGTACTCGATCTCGGCCTCGGCCAGCGCGGTGCGGTCGGTAGGACACCAGTGGATCGAGCGCAGGCCGCGCTGGACGTAGCCGCCGGCCGCGAGGGCGGCGAACGTGCGGACGATCTCGGCCTCGAAGGGAGTGTCCATCGTCAGGTAGGGGCGCTCCCACTCACCCCACACGCCGAGCCGCTCGAACTCCGCGCGCTGGACCGCCACCCACTCGGCGGCGAACGTGCGGCAGCGCTTGCGCAGGGCGAGGCGGTCGGGCCGCTCGCCCTGCTTCTTCAGCTCGAGGCCGACCTGGGTCTCGATCGGCATGCCGTGGTTGTCCCAGCCCGGCAGGTAGGGCGAGTCGAACCCGAGCAGCGAGAGGCTGCGCACGGTGGCGTCCTTCCACACCTTGTTCGCCGCGGTCCCCATGTGCAGGTGGCCGTTCGAGTACGGGGGACCGTCGTGGAGCAGGACGACCGGCCGGCCGCGGCGGGCGGCGCGCAGCTTCCGGTAGAGGTCACGCTCGCGCCACCAGGCCAGCCGTTCCGGCTCGCGCCGCGGAAGGTCGCCCTTCATCGGGAAGTCGGTGCGGGGCAGGTTGAGCGTGTCGCGGTATCCGGCCATCCGGTCCTCCTCGCCGCGCCGGGCCGAAACAGAATCGCCCCGACGGTGGTCACCGTTGGGGCGACAGGGTCGCGGTATCACCCGGTGTCGCGGCGTCCTCGCGGCTGCTCGTCGCCGTCACAGACTCGGAATCGAGCGACGGGACGATGCCACCCGCGCCGGTCGGCGTCAAGCCACGCCGCGCCGGCGCGGCGCGGCCGGCCGGTGGGGATCCGCGGGGCCGGCGCGGCGGTCGGGGGGGACTAGTAGCCCTTGCCCTCGCGCCAGGAGAGGGTCACGAACTGGCCGCCGTACTTGGCGATGTTCTGGGTGATCGCGTCGTTGCTGTAGAGGATGGTGCACGAGCCGTTCGCGATCTTGATCCGGCTCTTGCCCTTGACGATGATCGACCCGAGGATCCAGCAGGTGCCGTTGATCTTGAGGTCGCCCTCGATGTAGACGAGGCCGCGGAAGACGAAGTTGCCGTTGATCGCGAGGTCGCCGTCCACGTAGAGCAGCCCCTCGCCGGTGCCGCCGTTGTACTTGAAGTCACCGGAGGCATCCTGCGACGTGCCGTTGTTGTCCAGGTAGTAGATCCCCTGCGGGTTCGCCGGCTCGCTCGCGAGCGGGGCCCCGATCCATGAGAAGAACTCGGCCTGCTGCATGCTGAAGGCGTCCCAGGGGCCGGAGTAGAAGCCGGTCTGGTTCGGGTTGTTCGGCGGCACGCCGTTCTGGGCCGAGGAGCCGCCGCTGGTGATCGTGCCGCTGCTCCAGGACCCGTTCAGGTGGCCCGAGGCCAGCTCCCAGCCGTCGCACGGCGGCCGGCCGCGGGTGCCGGCGGGCGTGTTGATGTCGTGGTTGAACCCGCAGATCTCCGAGTTGCCCGAGAAGTCGATCCCCTTGTCCGCCGCCAGCGCCCCCTTGGCGTTCACGTTCACCGGCTTCTGGATCACCTCGGCGACGACGCGTCCCGAGGCCGAGCCCCTGCGACCGGTGCTGGTGACCACGAAGATCGGGAACCCGCTCGTGGTCTGGACCGCGGGATTCTTGGTCGGGTCGTACTTGTAGATGAGCGTGCGGTCCGCGTTGGTCTTGTAGGTCACCGTGAGCACGCTGTCGGTCTTGCCGGCGGTGGTGTAGTTCAGCCACTGCCCCGCCGGCTGCCGGGTCGCCAGCGCCACCGAATCCACCCCGAGCACCGGCACGTTTCCGGGGATGGTGTTGAAGATCTGTGCGACCTGCCGCGGATTCGTGTTGGTCGGGATGTCGCCGGAGCGGATGCGGGCGATCGCCTCGCCCACGCCGGCCTCGGCGAGATTGACCGCCTGGGTCTGCATGGCGCTCAGCGAGGACACCTTGGTCTCGACGTTCACGGTCACCAGCAGCGTCACCGACAGGAGGGAGATGACCAGCAGGACCAGCAGCGCCATGACCAGCGCGACCCCGCGCTCGTCGCGGAGGCCTGCGGGCGGGCCGGCGGGCATCCGGAGCCTCATCGGACGTACACCACGAGGGCGCCGGTGCTGGCGGTGATCTTGACCCCGGTCGCCAGGTCGGTGAGGAATGGGGGACTCGGCAGCGCGGGCTTGATGCCGTAGTTGTAGTTGCCGGACGTGAGCGCCGGCACCATGTTCGTGACCGACCCGCCCGAGGGGTCGGTGCCCGTCGCCGGGATCTTGCCGGCGTCGCAGAAGTACACGCGCACGCCGCCGACGTAGGTCCCCATGTTGTCGCGATACCCGACGGCCAGGTCGCGCCCGGCGAGGCCGCCGAAGTCCGCCGCGGCCAGCGAGAGGACGACGCCCGGCGCGTTGACCTCGCGGGCCTTGTCGAACTTCCAGGTGACGCCGTCGTACTGGTTCTCCCACTGCTGCAGCCGGCCCTGGGCGAGCCCGCTCTGGGTGCCGACGACGACGTCCTGTTTGCCGTCGCCGTTGATGTCGAAGCAGGCGATCGAGGTGGCCGCGTCGTTGTCGAGGTCGTAGCCGCACTGGTAGACGAAGCGCGCGCCGTCCACGTTGCTGACGTGACGGAAGATCAGGAGCTGGCCGGTGTAGGTCCCGGTCCGGGTGCCCACCGCCAGGTCACGCTTGCCGTCGCCGTCGAAATCGGCCAGGGCCATCGCCGTCACCTCGCCGAGCTTGTTGCCGGGGAGGAGGCCGTTGGGCGGATAGACCTCGCGGCGGGTGAAGGTGGGAGAGGCGGCATCGCTGTTCTCCCACACCTCGATCGTGCCCTGATTGGCGGTCGGGGACTTGGTGCCGACGATCAGGTCGGGCATCGAGCCGCCGGCGCACTGGTAGGCCAGGATCGCCTGGACGTCGCCCATGTCCTGGGTGCGGTAGGCGAGGCTGGCGGCGGCCGGCAGGTAGCCTTCGTTGTTGTTCGTGTTCTGGACCAGCCAGACGAAGAAGTTCCCGCTGCCGGCGTTGAGCGTGCCGGTGGCGATGTCGGGACGCCGCCGCCAGGTGGCGGTGTTGTCGAGCGTGTCCACGGCCATGCTCAGGACCGACGACTGCGCGGTGTAGCTCCGCGAGGGGTTCGAGTTGAAGATCGGCGTGTTGTTGTACTGGTTGAACCAGGTCGAGATCTGGTCCGCCCCGGTCGCGTCGGCGCCGAGGATGAGGTCGGTGTCGCCGCGCGCGTTCTGCGTCTGGTTGCCGTTCCAGTCCGCCTCCATGAGGTCCGCGCTGGCGAGGCTCAGCACGCGGCTGGCGGTCAGCGTGATCACCTGATAGCCCACCTCGCCGAAGTCGTACCCGGTCTTGATCTCGCCCGAGTTGACGTAGAACGGTCCCAGGCTCGTGGAGCCGGTCGGGAAGTAGCCCGGCTTGACGATCGTCATGACGTAGTAGGGCGCTGCCGGAGAGCTGACCGCGGGCACGTCGATCGAGAAGTCGCCGCTCGCGTCCGAGTACTGCCAGCCGACCACCGTGGAGCCCGCGTCCGGCGTGACCATGACGTACACGCCCGACAGCCCCGGCTCGCCGGCGCTCAGCAGTCCGTCCCGGTTGTTGTCCACGAACACCTTGCCCTTCACGGTGCCCATCCCCGACTTGCGGAAGCCGAAGCTGTAGGCGGCCGACCCTCCGGCCGTCATCGTCCCGCTCACCGGGTTCGTCGTGGTGGCGGCGAACGAGTCCGGGGCGGTGACGGTGACCGTGTAGGCGCCGACGCGGGCGAAGTTCGTGGCGTAGCCGGTGTAGTCCGTGTACTGGACATCGGGTCCGGGGGTCACCGTGACCTTGGTGACCGCCAGCACCGTGTCGCCGGGCGTGTCGAAGATGCCGTCGCCGTCCACGTCATGGTAGGTGAACGACGTGACCCAGCCGCCCGCGGTGGCGGTGTCGGCGAACGAGCGCGTCGTGGCCGGGCCGACCGTGACCACGAAGCTGTCGGGGCTGGTGTAGACGCCGTACCCGGACGGCGGCACGTGCCGCAGCGTGTAGGTCCCGGCCTGGGCCTGGAACAGGAAGTAGCCGTTCACGTCGGTGGCCCCCGACATGACCCCGAGGCGCACGGTCGCTCCCGGGATCCCGGGCTCGCCCCCGTCCTTCACCCCGTTCCGCACGACGTTGTCCTCGAACACGTAGCCGTCCACCGCGTAGGTCGGCGCCCCGAAGTTGGGCACGTTTCGCATCGAGTTGACCTCGGTGGTCAGGCTGGTGGCGGCGAAGGTGCCCCGGTTGTCCGGCCGGCTGCTGGCGGCGGTGACGTTGATCTCGACGCGGGTGATGTTGCGCAGCTGCGCGGCCGGGACCGGTCCCGCCGACCAGTCCCACTTCGTGCTGCTGCCGCTCAGGTAGACGTTGAAGAGGGGCGCGACGCCCGCGCTCGCGGGCCGCTGGATCAACGCCACACGCTCGGTGAACCCCCAGTTGTTCCCCGCCACGTTGCCGACGGAATCGCCGTAGACCTCGCGGACCAGCGCGTAGTCGCTCCGGTTCGGCGTCCGCATCGCGTCCACGCCGTCGGGGTCCTGCCAGTCGAGCGAGTCCGCCTTGCCGTCGTTGTTCACGTCCAGCGTCCAGCGGATGACCTCGGCGCCGCGCCGGTACTTGATCGGCGGCTGCCACGCGGTCCCGTTGAGGGGCGCCGGACGCGGCCAGCCGGTGGGCTGGTAGGCCTGGGGAACGCCCATCGGCCGGCCCGGGAGCGAATCCGGCCACGGGTAGAGGTTGGCGTTGATGAGCACCTGGAGCGAGTCGATGTAGGCGATCGGCGGCTGCGGAGCGCCCACCCAGTCCAGGTCGGCGCCGTAGCCGGCGCTGCGCAGGTCGCGCGCCATGAGGTCCAGCGCGATCCGGGCCCCCTGCGTGGACTCGACCCGGTTCGAGGTGGCGGTCTTGCTCCGCTGCGCCGCGTACATGACCGTCATCAGCACCACCATCACCGCGGCCAGCACGGTGAGCGTGATGAGGAGCTCGATCATGGTGAAGCCGCGGCGGTCGGGCGTGGCCGCCCCGGGGCGTGGATGGCCGTTCACAGGGAAACGCATCGGATCAGCGCCTCAGGTACGTGGTGGACTGCACGTTGCGGGCTCCCATGAAGGTCCAGGCCACGGTGACCGTGACCCGCTTCAGGTTGTCGAGCGGGGCCGGCAACGTCGAGATGTCGTAGTGCCTCCGCCACTTCCCGGTCGTGCCCAGCGCCTCGGTGGCGGTGCCGGGGGGGTGGCGGCCGTCGGTCAGCGCGGGGTCCGACCAGGCGAGCCGTTGCAGCTCCTCGATCTTCTCCTGCGCGTAGTAGCTGCCCGAGGTCATCATGCGGTCGCTGACCTGGCCGCGGGCGCCGGCCGGGAACAGCTGCGCGACGGCGAGGATGCCGAGCGAGAGCACGACCAGCGCGATCATCAGCTCGATGAGCGAGGCGCCGCGTTCGGCGGGGCGGGGGATCGCGGAACGGCCGGTCATGGGCGCTACTTGGTGAGCACCAGGCCGGACGACAGGATGCTGACGGTGTCGCGGTTCCCGCGACGGTCCGTGAGGACCACCAGGCCCGAGTTCTGGATGCGGCCGTCGCGCAGCATGCGCGGGTGGCCGCCCCAGGAGTAGAAGGTGATGCCGCGCGGGAGCTTCCACTTCCCGGTGGTCGGCATGAACCCGCTGTCGTAGTGGATGTGGTAGTCGGAGCTCATGAAGTTCGGCGCCCAGTGCATCGGCTGATCGATCCCGGTGGCCATCGCCTTCTCGCGCGACAGCCGGAGCTGCGCGGCGATGTTCTCGGTCGCACCGCGGAGCTGGTAGGAGGCGGAGACGCTGTGGAACGCCGGGATGCTGAACGCGAAGAGCATGCCGAGCACCAGGATGGTGACCGCCATCTCGACCAGCGTGAATCCGGATGTCCGCGCGTCATTCATGGCAAGTGTCCCCAACGAGATAGCAGCGCGTGTGCCAGCGGGAGGGGGATCCCGGGCGCGCCGCTCCAGAAGGGCCATCGGCCCAGCGCGGCTTCGACTTGAGCGTGGACCGGGCAGCCCCCGCGGCGGGCGCGCGGCGACGTCCGCGGGCGCCGCGCGTGCGCAACCTGCAATGCGTCGTGCGGCAAGGCGCCGCGGGACGCCGGGATCAGCGCGCGGCGGCGGGGGCTTTCGCGGCCGGCTTCTTCCGCCGCGGGCGCGGGGGAGGCGGGTCGGCGGCCAGGTCGGCGAGCACCAGGCACATGTCCGCGCGGGTCGGACCGCGGTCCATCCCGCGCCCGAGGGAGTCCGGCGAGCCGGCCGGGGAGGCGATCCCGAGCTCGCGGCGGCAGTCGAGCCGGCGCCGGGCCGCCGGCACCGGGCTCCACGGCAGCCGCAGTCCCTGCTCGCGGGCGCGGGCCAGCGGGCCGGCGAGGTCCGACCACTGGAGCGGCGCCCGGGGATCGGGGCGCCCGCCCTCGGGGAGGAGGCCGAGCGAGACCAGCGACGCGGCCAGGCTGTCGCCCGCGGTGGGGACGGCGTCGAGCGCGTGCCGCGTCGCCATCAGCAGCGCCCGCCACCACTCGGCGCGCGGCGGGCGCGATGCGCCCCCGGCGTCCGGAGCCACCAGCGCCGCGCAGCGGGCCCAGGCGAGGTAGGCGCCGTGCCACGACGTGTCCGGCGCCGCCGGCGGCAGGCGCGAGGCGACGAATGCGAGCGGGTCCACCGGCGGCGCGTTCTCCCAGCGGGCATGGGGGTCGGTGGGCCGCCGCACCTCGAAGTGGAGATGCGGGGACGTCGCGCGGCCGGTCATGCCCACCCGTCCGATCGGCTCGCCCGCCGCCACCAGCTGGCCCCGCCGCGGCAGGGCCGAGCCCGGCGCCAGGTGGGCGTAGACGGAGTAGACGAGGTCCCCCTCGACGAGCCGATGCGCCAGGACGACGTGCCGGCCGAAGCCGCGATTCCAGCCCGGACCCGCCACCTGGACCACCAGCCCGTTGCCGGCCGCGCGGACCGCACCGCCCCCGCGGCCGTTCGAGAGATCGGCCCCGTCGTGCGCGCGCGACCCGTCCGCCCGGCTGCGCATCCCGCGCACGGTCCGATAGCCGCCCCCCTGGACCGTCGAGTCGGCGGGCGCCGAGTAGGGGTCTCCCACCGGGTGCTGCCAGCACCCGCTCCACCCCCAGCGGGCGGTGGTCTCGGGCGACAGCGGCAGCAGGCCGGCGAGCAGCAGCGGGACGGCGACGGCGAGCAGCGCCGGGCCGCACGGCCGCACGTCGGCCGATCTCAGCGCAGGACCACCAGGCGGACGGCGGGGACGTCGTCCCGACGGAGCCGCGCGAAGTAGACCCCGCTCGGCCAGGCGCGCGTGACGCCGCCCGGGATCTCGGCGGCGACCGACTCGCCCTGCCGCGCGAGCCGGGCGGAGGCGATCCGCCGGCCCGCGAGGTCGTAGAGGTCGAGGGTCTCGCCGACCTCGGTCGGGAGGCCCGGGAACCGCAGCACCAGCGGCGATCCGGCGGTCAGCGGGTTCGGCCCCAGCCGCAGGCCGGGGGGTGCGGTGGCCGGGACCGGGGCGGGGACCGCGACCGCCCCGAGCGGCGGGTAGCGGCGCCGTTCCATCAGCAGGTCCTGCGTCTGGGTCGGTCTCAGGTAGAGCACCGCGACCTCGTCGCCGGGGCCGGGGATCACCTGCGGGCGCGCGGCGCCGCCGTCCGCCACCCGCGTCACCTCGGTCCCGCCGTAGTCCCAGCCCCGACCGGGCTGCCGGCGCTTGTAGCGCACCTGCGGCACGCCGCCGTTCACCGCGATGTACCCGACGTGGACGCCGAGGTCCGCGTCGGCGCGGACCACCGGGTTCTGGACGCTCTCGCCCCGCGAGACGATCACGGTGTCGGCCGGCCGCGGAGCGCCGCCTCCGGGCGGCCGCCACTGGTAGCGGATCTGGTTCACGCCTCCGCTGCCGCTGACCTGCCAGACGATGTGGACCCCGCCGTCCCGGTCGGCGGTCGCGTCCACCGCCGGCTGGGCGAAGCTGCTGCCGGCGACGAGCTGCGGGGTGGCCAGCCCCGCGCTGGGGCTCCAGGTCGTGAACCACGCCGACGAGGGCGAGGTGGCGCGGTCCGCCCAGACGATGTGCGAGGTGCCGCCGGGCGAGACGGCGATCACCGGCGCGTCCGGCACCCGGAGCGGGGACGTCACCTCGAGCGGCGTGCCGAACGGCGAGAAGTAGGTGAAGCTCATGAACCTCACCTGGGGGGAGGCGGCCTCGGTGTAGAGCCACGCGAGATGGACCCGGCCGAACCGGTCGACGCCGAGACTCGGATAACGGGAGTCGCCGAGCAGGTCGGTGAGCCGGCGCTCGGGCGACCACACGCCGCCGATGCGCGATCGGAAGTAGAGCTCCCCGGAGCCGTGACGCGCGTCGCTCCAGCCGACGACCAGGTCGTCGCCCCCCGGCAGCGCGGCGATGCACGGGTCGCTGGCCGCCACCGGGCTCTCGCTCACCTGCAGGGCCTCGTCCCAGCCGCCGAGCGCCTGCCGCGAGCGCAGGACGATCTGCGGGCGGCCCGCGCGCCGCTCGCCCATGGCCGTCACCACCGCCCCGGAGGGGAGGCGCAGGGAGCGATTCGCGGCCCCCGAAGGCCAGACCGGGTTGAAGCCGCCGGTCAGGGCCTGCGCCGCCGGCTCCCAGCCCGGGGCGCGGACCTGGAGCAGGAAGCGCATGTCGTCGCCGAGCGGCTCGATCTCGCGCAGCGCGATGTTCGTGAGGGTGCCGCGGAAGGAGCGGGTGCTCGGCACCGTCGTGTCGTCGAACGTGGTGCGGGAGAAGAAGCCGGGGAAGGGGTCGTGCTCGTCGCCCCGGTTGCGGCCCTGCGAGAGGTCGTTGTAGCCGTCCGCCTCGATCAGCCGCAGCCCCGGGTTGGGCCCCGCGTTCACGCGGTTCGAGGCGACCGCGAGCGGGGTGAGGACGGTCTCGTCGATCTGGTAGACGATGAGCCCTTCGGCCGGGAGGTTGCGATCGAACCCCATCCGCTGCCGGTTCTCGATCAGGAAGTACTCGGTGTTCGCTTCGCCCTGGAACCAGAACTCGATCGGCGACGCGCCGCCGGCGAGCGGTCGCAGGACCAGCACCGAGTCGTTCGCCGGCCGGGACGGTGTCCGCCAGCCCAGCCACTTGAGCGGCCAGGCGCCGAGATGGGCGGGGAACTCCGGCGATCCGCCGTCGGTGCCGTAGCTGCCGGTCCCCATCAGGGACCAGTTCCCGGGGCCGACGTTGGTGCCGCCGCCCAGCGTGCCGGTGTCGTACAGGTCGGGCAGGCCGAGCGCGTGTCCGAACTCGTGGCAGTAGACGCCGATCTCGCTCGGCGTGCCCGGGCGGATCGCGGACAGCTCGGGCAGCACCGAGAAGCGGTCGATGCGCATGCGGATGGAGGGCGCGCCGGGCCGCGGCGTGCGGGTCTCGAACGACTCCCCGCTCGGCCACGACGTGAGCCGCGAGGTGACCGACCACAGGTTGTCCCCGGTCACGGTCGCCTCGCCCGGCAGTCCGGTGTGGATGACCCACAGCATGTCCACGAACCCGTCCTGGTCCCCGTCGAACGGCCGCCAGTCCACCGAGGTGTCCGCGTACTGGAGCGTGTTGCTGACGAAGCCGTAGATGTTCTGCGGCGCCGAGGGCCGCAGACCGAAGCTGTTCAGCGCGTACCAGTTCTTGGGCTCGGGGAGCGCGATGGTCGCCACCACCCGGCCCACCACGCGGATACGCTCGCCGGACACCCAGCGGTAGTAGTCGAACACGGACCCGGTGGCGGTGGTCCCGGTGGTGTCGAACAGCGAGCGCTCGAAGTACGGGGCCGGTCCGCCGGTTCCGTAGCTGGTGGGGCTGAACGGCTGGTCGGAGAAGCTCACCAGGATGACGGGGACGTTCCACACCGTCTGTGCGGCGCTGGTGGGGAGGCGGCCCGAGCGATCGGGCAGCTCGAACCGCCGGGCGTCGAACGCCTCGACGACCGCGGGCGGGAGGGTTCCGCCCGGGGAAGGCATCACGGCGGCAGCCGGCGCCGCGACCCATAACAGCCCGCAGACGCCGAGCGCGGCGCGCGTAAGGAAACGGGGATCCGTCAGGACTTCGCTCCAGTGCCCGGGTGGGCCGGTCAGACCCGACCTCGACTATCGGGGCTCCACCCCGGCGGGTCAAGGCCGGAGGCGCCCGGAGCCCCGCGGGGGCCGCAGGTGTCGGCGGGCGGGTCCGGGCCCCGGGTCCCGCTTCCGGGGGTCGGGCCGGTGTGCTAGCGTGCGCTCGACGTGCGTCCACCTGCCCGCCGAGCTCCCGCCCCGATCCGCGCCCTCCCGCTCGTGCTCGCCGCGGCCCTGCTCCTCGGCCCGGCGCCCCCGGGGCTCGCGGTCGACCTGCCGCCCCTCCGCAGCAGTGGTCCGCCCTACTTCACCGCCGACCTCGCCGTGGCGCTCGACGCCGACCAGCGTCCCGGGCTCGCCGTCTCGATCACCGTTCCCTATCCGGGCCTCGAGTGGGTGCGCTTCCCGGCGCCCGGGGGCGGCCATCGCTACGGCGCCGGCGTCGAGCTGACCGTGGTCTTCGAGGCGCGCGGCCACACCCGCCAGCGCGGCGACACCTGGGACCGCCGGCTGGTGGTGGCCGGATTCGCCGACACGCGCTCGCCCAACGCCGCCCTGGTCGAGCGCCGCACCTTCGCGATCCCCCCCGGCACCCACCGGGTGCGCATCGGCGTGCGCGACATCAACTCGGGGATCGAGTCCCGGGTCCAGGACAAGCTGGTGGTCCCCGACCTGGCGCGCACCCCGGTCGGCTTCGCCGACCTCGAGCTGGGGCTGGTGGACAGCGCCGGCGCGTTCGTGCCGGTCCCGACGCGACGGTTCGGCCTCGAGACCGGCAGCATCGCCGCACGGGCGTCGTTGTTCGACCGGCGCGCCGGGGAGTGGCCGCGACGCTACCCGCTGCAGTTCCGGATCCGGGGCGAGGACGGCGAGGTCGTCGTGTCCGGCACGCGGGAGGTGTCCCTCGCGCGCTCCGGCGAGCCGGTGGTCCTGCGACCGCCGGTCTCCGAGCTGTTCCTCGGCAGCTACGTGTTCGAGGTCGAGCTCGACGAGGGCAAGTCGCGCTGGCGGGTCGAGCGCGCGTTCGACGTGGACGAGAGCGGGCCGCCCCGCGGCCGCGAGTTCCAGCGCATGCTCGAGCCGCTCGCCTACATCGTCTCCCCCGAGGAGATGGACTGGCTGCGCGCCCTGGCGCCGGAGCAGCAGGCGCAGGGGTGGGAGGAGCTGTGGCGCCGGCGCGACCCCACGCCGGAGACCCCCCGCAACGAGGTGCAGCTCGAGTTCTTCCGCCGCGTCCGCTACGCGGAGCGGCACTTCCAGGGGTTCGGCCCCGGCTGGCGCTCCGACATGGGACGCATCTACATCAAGTTCGGTCCCCCCGACCAGATCGAGAGCCGGCCCTCGTCCCTGACCACGCCGCAGCTCGAGATCTGGTACTACAACCAGCCCTACCGGCGGCTGGTGTTCGGCGACCGGGAGGGATTCGGGCGCTTCACGCTGTTGAACCCCGCGGTCGAATGAGCCGACCGGCGGGTGGCCCCTGCGGCATCGTCGGGCTGGCCTCCCTCGACGTGCGGCGCCGCCCCGGACACCGCAGCGAGATGGGCAGCCAGCTGCTGCTCGGCGAGGCGGTCCGCGTGCGCGGGCGGGACGCGCGCGGCCGCTGGCTGCAGGTCGAGAACCTGGCGGACGGCTACCGCGGGTGGGTGCGCGCCTGGGGGATCGTCCCCGCGACCACCCGCGCCATGGCGGAGTGGCGTCGCCGGGCGCGCGCCCGCGCGACCCGGGCCTGGACGCTGGTGCGCGAAGACCCCGGGCGTGGGGCCGCCCTCACCCCCCTGTTCTGGGGTTCGCGGGTGGTGGCGGGCCCGACCCGGGGACGCCACCGCCGGGTCGAGCTGCCCGACGGCACCCGCGGGTGGGTGCCGGCCCGGTCCCTCGCCGTCGGCCGCGCCGCGCCACCCCCGCTCGCCCGGCGGGTCGCCGGGCTGATCGGGACGCCCTATCTCTGGGGGGGCCGGACACCGGCCGGTCTGGACTGCTCGGGCCTGGTCCAGCTGCTGCTGGCCGAGCGCGGGGTCGCGATGCCGCGGGACGCGGGGGATCAGGAGCGGGCCGGCCGGCCGCTCGGGCCCCGGGAGCGTCCTCGGGCCGGGGATCTGGCGTTCTTCGGCTCCCGGCGGCTGCCGGCCGGGCACGTCGGCCTGCTGCTCGACCAGGAGACATTCGTGCACTCGCGGGGGCGCGTGAGGGTGAACTCGCTCGACCCGTCCAATCCCATGTACGACAATGAGTTAGGCTCACAGTTCCGGGGGGTTCGCCGTCCGGGTGGGAGGCGTCTGGGGGGGGGATGAGGCCGCCCCCGGGGCGGCGCACATTCCTGTTGACAGGCTTCCCGGCCCATCTCTACCCTGCCGTGGGCGTTCGCCAGGATCCTTCCTGACCAAGGAGGTAAGGTCCTGGTTTTCTCGTGTGCTCCATCCCATGGATGCGATGGAGCCTTTGTCATGCGACACGAAACCGATGGAGATCGCAGCGAAAGGAGGTGGGGCTCCGAGAGAAACCGCGCTGTAGTCCGCAGGCCACGTTCTTCGGCTTGATTCTGCATCGTGGCTTCGAAGCTCTCATCATTCACAGGAGGCTGTAACTCATGATGAACCGTCGCAATGCGAAGATCCTCGTCCTCGGCGCGGCCCTCGTGCTGGCGCTGCCGGCGGTGGTCTCGGCCCAGATGTCCCGGGTCGAGGGCATGGCCATCCAGGACGATTTCATTAAGGACTGGTCCGGCATCTTCACGTACACGTCGCAGGTCGCCAACGTCGGCAACCTGGTGTACGGCGAGCTGGGCAACGTGAACTCCCCGCCGCAGACGTTCGACCGCAGCGTCGGCGCCGTCATCGGCAACCTCTGGGAGGGCCGTCTCGGGACGTGGGCGATCCACATCCGCGAGCAGACCCCCAACCTCGGACAGGGTGACGCCGGCAGCAACGACGCCACCGGCTCGTTCGGGACCGATCCCAACACGCACACCTCCGAGTCGTTCGACGTGATGTGGGGCAAGAAGTTCGGCACCACGAGCTTCGGCCTCCGCGTCAACCGCTCGAACGGCAAGATCCAGCAGGAGGTCGGCGGCGTCACCAGCAAGCTCGAGGCCGACTTCGTCCAGTTCGACTCCAACCGGGGTCGGAACATCCTGGGCGTCGGCGCGGGCGTGGGCTTCGAGATGAGCCCGACGTCGAACGTCGAGTTCGGCCTGCTGTGGCAGAACCGCACCTGGCTGCTCGACGTCCCCGGCCTGCGCGGCGAGGAGGACGGCGCCAGCGCGTACCTGCTGGCGGCGCGCGCCATGTGGCAGTGGCAGCCGAACATCATGATCGTGCCCGTGTTCAAGTGGTACAACTTCGACCTGGGCGAGAAGTTCACGGCCGGGTCGACGGTCACGACGTTCGACAACAGCCGCAAGGGCTGGCAGGTCGGCGCGGCGGGCAACTGGACGCTGGGCTCGAACGACCTGTTCGTGATGGGCGTCAACTTCGCCCAGAACAAGCTCAAGCAGCAGGAGGACCTGTTCGGCCTCGGCTTCGGCGACACGCTCGAGGTGACGGAGACCTTCGCTCCGCAGGTGTTCGCGGCGCTGGAGACCCATGTCAACTCGTGGCTGACGCTGCGGTTCGGCGCCAACAAGGGCGCCTACGAGAAGCTGAAGGTCGAGCTGCCGAACGGCGACAAGCTCGAGCTCACCAGCTCCACGTTCAGCATGAACCTGGGCGCCGGTCTCAAGTTCGGCAACCTGCACCTGGACGCGGTGCTCGACGACCGCTTCCCGAACCACCTGCCGTACTTCATCAGCGGCGATTCGACCAGCGACATGTTCGCCAAGGTCACCGCGACCTATCCGTTCTAGTTCGCGTCCGCCGGGATCACGGGCGGGGGGCCCTCGGGCCCCCCGCCCTTTGTTGTTTTGGTTGTGGACGGGAGGGTGTCGACGGCACGGGGGGTGCGCGGGGTACGGGCGTCGCGTCGGGTCTCGCGTGACCCCACAACCGGCTGGGCCGCAAGGCGTTGATGATGGGGGGAGGGGGCGACGGTGGGCGTTTTGGCGTTGACACTGCCGCGGGAACGGGCCTAACGTGCGGGAAGGAGGATCAGGCCTCGTCCACGGCTGCCAACGGAAGGCGTCTCCCGCACCTCCCGGGAGACCGGACTCGAGGAGAGACGCGCATGGACACGGTCCGTCGATGAACCCCCCGCACGGCGTCCACACGCGAGTTCGTCGCACCATCCATAGCGGACGGTGTCACTTCAATCGCTCCGGAAAGGAGAGATCGCCCATGCTCCGCAAGACATGCTGGGCCGTGATCGCCACCCTCATCGCCGCGGTCGCCTTGCTTCCCGTCGGCTCGCTCGCCGGCACCACCGGGAAGCTCACCGGTCTCGTGCGCAACGAGAAGGGGCAGCCGATCGTGGGGGCCAACATCCGTCTCGAGGGGCTGCGGATCGGCGCGCTCTCCGACGACGAAGGGCGGTACCTCATCATCGGCATCCCGGCCGGCGAGTACTCGGTCCGGGCGAACATGCTCGGGCACGCCCCGTACGTCGCCGCGGGGGTCAAGATCACGCCCGACTTCACGACCGACCTGGACATCCAGATGCGGACCGAGGCGGTCCAGATGGACGAGGTCCAGGTCGAGGCCGAGCGCCCCCTGCTGCAGAAGGACGCCACGAACACCGTGCGCTTCCTGACCTCGGACCAGATCCTGCGGCTGCCGACCCGTGGGTACCAGGAGGCGGCGGCGCAGCAGTCCGGCATCGTCAACTTCCAGCGGCTCATCGACCGCGAGTCCCAGAACGGGCCGACGCTGATCATCCGCGGCGGGCGTCCCAACGAGACGGCCTACTTCGTGGACGGCTTCTCGCAGCAGGACCCGCTGACCGGGAACGCGACCACCTCGATCAACAACAACGCGATCCAGGAGGTCGTGGTCCAGAACGGAGGCTTCAACGCCGAGTACGGCCGCATCATGTCGGGCGTCATCAACGTCATCACCCGCGACGGCGACGACCGCTACCATGGCAGCCTCGAGGCGGTGACGGACAACTTCCGCGGCTTCGGCGAGAACCAGTTCGGCACCCGGGTCTACGACTACAACGTCTACGACGGCAGCCTCGGCGGACCGCTGGTTCCCGGCAAGGACTGGGGCACGTTCTACTACAGCGGACAGCGGCGCTGGCAGGGGGACCGCGCGCCCAAGGTGAACTACGGCGCGCCGCTCCCGTCCAACTCGCTCTCCGGCTGGACCCACCAGGCCAAGCTCAGCATCCCGCTCGGGCAGCCGATGACCCTCAAGCTCGGCGGTCTGTGGTCCGACGACGACTGGCAGGAGTACCTCAACACCTACCGGTTCAACCTCGCCCACGCCCCCCGCTACGAGGACCGCAACCGCTCGCTGACCGGGCAGCTGACCCACACGCTCAGCGCGCGGACCTTCTACTCGATCGGCGGCAGCTACTTCTTCACCGGCCGCAAGCGCGGCGACGGTGTCTACTTCGACCAGATCGAGCGCTACGGGGAGTTCCCGCAGGCCGACATCCGCGGCGACATCCCGTGGTTCTGGCCCGGGTTCAGCGGCACGCCGGGCGACCCGCTCTCCGACTCGCTCGCGGCCTCCGCCGCGCGCGCCGGCGGGAGCGGTCACGTCTTCGACGATTACCTGCGCCGGCAGTCGGAGTACTTCGCGGTGAAGGCCGACATGACCAGCCAGTGGAACCCGTACCACCAGCTCAAGGTCGGCGTGGAGGGCGGCTGGCACACGCTGCGCTTCTACCAGCACTTCTTCCCGGTCAACTTCGCGGTGAACAAGATCGACATCGACCGGTACGGGTTCTCGGTCGACGGCCGCACCGAGGTGGACGACGCGCTCGACGGTCCCCGCAAGCCGAAGACCTTCGGCGTGTACGCGCAGGACAAGTACGAGCGCTCGGGCGTGGTGGTGAACGCCGGGGTGCGCTACGACTACATCAACACCGACGTCTCCGCGCTGGCGAGCGAGGACCTGCCGCTGGGGCCGGACGGCGCGCTGAACGCTCCCGACCTGGTGCAGAACCGGACCTACAACCGCGTCAGCCCGCGGCTCGGGATCGGCTTCCCGGTCACGGACCGCACCGTGATGCACGTCAACTGGGGCAAGTTCTTCCAGCAGCCGAACCTCCAGGACCTCTACGTCTCGTACCGGTTCCTCGAGCACAAGGTCCGCACCGGCGGGTACTTCGTCGGCTTCGGCAATCCCAACCTGAAGCCGGAGCAGACCACCGCGTACGAGGTGGGCGTCGCGCATCAGCTGAACGACTACGCGAAGCTCGACGTGTCGGTCTACTACAAGGACGTCAAGGACCTGGTCCAGATCTCGACCATCCCCTCGTTCCCGAACAGCTTCTCGTCCTACCGGAACAGCGACTTCGCCACGCTGAAGGGGCTCGACCTCGGCTTCACGCTGCGGCGCATCCGCAACGTCCAGGCGAACGTCTCCTACAGCCTCTCGCAGGCGGTGGGGACCGGGTCGGTGTCCCAGACCCAGCGCAACATCGCCTGGACGGCGAGCGACCCGCCGAAGCAGACGGCGCCGCTCGACTTCGACCAGCGCCACAAGATCTCGCTGAACCTCGACTACTCGCTCGGCACCGGCCAGGGCCCGCGGATCGGCGACGTGCCGTGGCTCGAGCGGACGAACATCAACGTGCTGTACAACATCGCCAGCGGGACGCCGTACACGCCGACGAACGTCTACGACGAGGTCACCCTCGCCGCGGTCGCCTCGCAGCCGGTCGGCCCGCTGAACTCGCGCTACGGCCCCTGGACCCACAGCCTGGACCTCAAGGCGTCGCGGGGTTTCGGGATCCAGAACGTGAACCTCTCGGCCTACGTCTGGGTGCTGAACGCGCTGAACTCGGACAACGCGGTCTCGGTGTTCACCGGCACGGGTTCGGCGCTCACGACCGGATTCCTCAACACGCCGGACGGTCAGGCGTCGGCCCAGAACCTCGCCAATAACGGGATCGACGCCCAGCGCGCCTATCAGCTCGCGCTGCAGGCGCCGGGCCTGTTCGGCAGTCCGCGTCAGGTGCGGTTCGGCCTGCGCATGGCGTTCTGATCATGTTGACGCCGCGGCCGTTTTCCGGGAGGACACCCATGATGAAGGGCGGATTGTCGTGTGCCGCGATCCTGGTCCTGTTGTCCGGCTCCGCGCTCGCCGCCACGGACGTGTCGTCCGGCCGGCGGGCGCAGCCCGCGCGAGCGCGGGTGGTCGACAACAGCCAGCGGATCGACATCAACAACATCTCGATGGTGGTGACGAACACCGGCTCGTTCGCCTTCGACAAGGCCACCGGCAGCTCGGGGCTCGAGTTCCCGAAGGGGAGCGGCAAGACCGCGGTGTTCGCGGCCGGCCTGTGGATCGGGGCGCGCGTCGCCGGCACCACCCGCATCGCGGTCGCCGAGTACTCGGACGAGTACGGTCCCGGGTCGGCGATCGGGGGCGCGCCCCATCCGCCCAACAGTGCGGCGTTCAAGGTCTACAAGCTGAACCGGCAGTACGATGACACCGCCACCCGGGACGCGGCGCTGGCGGACTACAACGCCGGCGCGGTGCCGTACGGGGCGCCGGCGGTCACGGTGCAGCCGGACGGGTCGCTCGACATCCTGGGCGACCAGATGACCTGGGCGGTCTACAACGACCTCGACCCGGCCAACCACACGAATCGGGCGGGCACCACCGCCCCGCTGGGGGTCGAGGTGCAGCAGACCACCTTCGCCTTCAACCGGCTGGGCGCGCTCGGGAACACGGTGTTCATCAAGTACAAGTTCATCAACCGCGGCGTGAACCAGCTGGACAGCATGTACGTGTCCCAGTGGTCCGATCCCGACCTGGGCGGGTTCACGGACGACCTGGTCGGTTCCGACCCGGCGCTGGGTCTGGGCTTCTGCTACAACGCGAACAACAACGACGAGCAGTACGCGAGCGCGCCGCCCGCGGTCGGCTACGACTTCTTCCAGGGACCGGCCGGTCTCCAGATGACGTCGTTCAACAAGTACATCAACGGCACCGATCCCAACACGTTCGCGAAGAGCTACAACTACATGCGGGGACTCGACCAGGACGGGAACACGGTCGTGAACCCGGTGAGCGGCCTGCCGACCACCTTCCAGGTGCCCGGCGACCCGGTCACCGGCAGCGGCTGGCTGGACAGCAACCCGGCCGACCGCCGGCTGATGCTCTCGAGCGGGCCGTTCTCGATGGCGCCCGGCGACTCGCAGGAGGTCGTGACCGCGATCGTGGTCGGCAACAGCACGAACCGCCTGGCGAGCATCTCGCTCATGAAGTTCTACGACACCTTCGCCCAGGCGGCGTTCGACGCCAACTTCCAGCTGCCGAGCCCGCCGCAGAGCCCGCTGGTGAAGGCGACTCCGGGTGAGGGCACGGTGCTGCTCACCTGGGACACGCGGGCCGAGAACTACAACCAGGCCCCCTACGGCTTCGAGGGCTACGTGATCTACCAGGGCGCCTCGGTCTCGGGCCCCTGGACGCGGATCGCCACCTACGACCGCGTGAACGGCATCACCACCGTGCTGGACCCCGACTTCAACGAGCAGCAGGGGCTCATCCTCCCGACCGGCAAGGCGTTCGGTCAGGACAACGGTCTCCGCTACATCATCGAGCTGAGCCAGGACGCCGTCCGCGGCGGCCCGCTCCACGTGGGACAGCGCTACTACTACTCGGTGAACGCGTACGCGGTCGGCATCGGCGAGTTCCCGCAGGTGCTGGAGTCGGCGTTCAGCCCGCTCACCGTGATCCCGCAGACGCCCGCGGGCGGCACGGACCCGTCGCTCTCCAGCGCGACCGTCGTCACCCAGTCGCAGCGGGTGGCGGCGCCCGGCGCCAGCACGGACGTCGTGACGGCGACCGTCGTGGACCCGCTCTCGACGGTCAACGCCGACTGGGAGATGGGGTTCAAGCCCGCGTGCGGCGCCTGCACCGAGATCGTCTGGTACCTGGTCCGCACGACCGCGGCGGGCACGGACACGGTGATCAACAACTGGGCGAACTCCTCGGGGGACCTCAACTACCCGATCGTCGACGGGGTGCAGGCGAAGATCGTCAGCTACCCGCTCGGCGAGCTCGCCCGCATCAGCTACGAGGACGTCGGGCCCAACCCGCCGGCCCTGCAGGGTGCTCACGTGGACCTGCGGTTCTTCGACACCGGTGGCGACTACGCGAACCTCCTGTTCGGCTCGTCGATCCCGGAGTTCACGGCGGGTCCGAACGTCGAGGTGCGGTTCACGGGCGGCACGCCCGGCCAGTACGCCTACCGCTACCTGCGCTGCGACTGCTCGCCCCGCACCTATCTCATCCAGGACTACGTCCCGGTGCCGTTCACGGTCTGGGACATCGACTCGAACACCCAGTTGAACGTCGCGTTCCTCGAGAACGAGCCCGGCCCGATCGATGACGGGCAGTGGTACCCCAACGACGCCGGCGACGGGGGGCGCGAGCTGATCTGGATCATGAGCAGCGCCTACAGCGGCGACGGCACGCCGGACTCGACCTACTTCAACGATCCCGATCTCCAGGACGCGCTGGGCGGGAACATCGACTTCTGGTACGTCGCCTGGCCCCAGCTGACCTCCGCCGGGGCGGTGATCGACAACGGCGACAAGCTGGTGTTCGCCACCAGCATCCCGGCGGCTCCGAACGACGTGTTCACCTTCAGCACCACGGCGGCGGGGCGGAACAACGCGACGCTGGCGAAGAGCGAGATGCAGCGCATCAAGGCGGTCCCGAACCCGTACTTCACGCGCTCGACCTACGAGTTGAACCAGTTCAACCGTCAGCTCAAGTTCACCCATCTGCCGGAGCGCTGCACGATCCGCATCTTCACGCTCGGCGGCGAGCTGATCCGGAGGATCGACAAGAACGACACCTCCTCGCAGGTCATCTGGGACCTCGAGACCGACCGCGGGTTGCCGGTCGGGAGCGGGATCTACGTCTTCCACGTGGACGCGCCAGGGGTCGGCACCCACGTGGGGAAGGTGGCGGTGTTCATGGAGAAGGAGCGGCTGAACAACTTCTGACGCCGGACCGGTCCACGATGCATCGCTCCCACGACGAGAGGAGAGCACGAGGATGAAGCGGATCATCTGGATGGCGATCGCCATCATGAGTCTGACCGCCGGGCTGGCCTGGGCGGGATCGGAGGAGAGGCTCGGCACCGGCGGCGCGCTCGAGCTCCAGCTCCCGGTCGGCGCGCGCAGCATCGCGCTGGGCGGGGCGAACCTGGGGAACGTGGCCGGGGTCGAGGGGCTGTTCTACAACCCGGCGGGCCTGGCCGGGATGGAGGGCCCGACCGAGGTCACGTTCAACTACTCGCGCCACATCGCCGACATGGACGTGAACTACTTCGCGGTCGGGCAGCGCGTCGGCGGGTTCGGCCACGTCGGGGTGAGCGTCAAGGTGCTGAGCGTCGGGGACATCCCCTTCACCAGCGAGACGGCGCCCGACGGCAACGGCGAGATGTTCTCGCCCACCTTCAGCACGCTGGGCCTGACCTACGCGCGTCAGATCACCGACCGCGTCAACTTCGGCGGCACCGTCTACTACGTCAGCGAGCGGATCCTGCAGGAGACCGCGAGCGGCGTCGCGTTCGACTTCGGCTTCCAGTACGACACCGGCTATCGCGGGTTGCGGCTCGGGATGACGATGAAGAACTTCGGTCCCAGCATGGAGTTCACGGGGTCGGACTTCGAGCGCAACATCTTCTATCCGGACGGCGACCCGCAGTCGGGTTCGCGCACGGTGCGGGCGACCTCGTCGAACTTCGAGCTGCCCAGCTCGTTCCAGCTCGGCCTGTCCTATCCGCTGCTCGCGCAGGGCGGCCACCGCTTCGGCTTCCACGGGCTCTACCGCAGCAACAGCTTCTCGCTCGACGAGGGCCGGGTGGGCGCCGAGTGGACCTACCAGAACTACGCCTCGCTCCGCGTGGGCTACCGCTACAACAGCGCGGACAACGACCTGTTCGGGCTCGCCTACGGCGGCGGGTTGCGCGTCCCGCTGGGCGCCTCGCACCTGTGGGTCGACTACGCCCGTCAGGAGGTCAGCAACTTCTTCGACGACATCCAGCACGTGGCGGTCAGCGTCCAGTTCTAGGCTCCGCCGGCGACTGACGAACGGCCCGGCCCCGCGAGGGGACCGGGCCGTTCCCGTTTCGGGCGGGTCGCCGGCGCTAGGCGTACACGCCGCGGAGCATGATCACCTTCACGACCCGCTCGATCGCCACCATGAAGGCCGCCACCCGCATGTTGACCTTGTGCTCGACCGACTTGCTGAGCACGTCGCGGAAGGCCTGGACCATCGTGTGCTCGAGGCGGGAGTTCACCTCCTGCTCCGGCCAGTAGAACCCCATGCGGTTCTGCACCCACTCGAAGTAGGAGACCGTGACCCCGCCCGAGTTGCACAGGATATCGGGGATCACGAAGGCGCCCTTCTCGGACAGGATGCGGTCTGCGTCGGGGGTCGTGGGGCCGTTCGCGCCCTCGGCGACGATCCTCGCCCGCACGCGCGCGGCGTTCTCCTGGGTGATCTGGTTCTCGAGCGCCGCCGGCACCAGGATGTCGCAGTCGTACTCGACGATCGGCGTCGTCAGCGGCTGGCCGCCTGGGAACCCCTTGACTCCGCGGTGGTCCGCGACCCACGCGAGCAGCGAGGCGATCTCGAGCCCGTCCGGGTTGTGGACCCCGCCGCTCACGTCGCTGGCGGCCACGATGCGGGCCCCGTCGCGCGCCATGAGGGCGGCGGAGACCGAGCCGACGTTGCCGAAGCCCTGGACGGCGACCCGCGCGCCGGCGAGGGGCATCTGCAGGTACCCGCAGGCCTCACGCACGCAGAACAGCACGCCGCGCCCGGTGGCCTCGCGCCGGCCGGCCGAGCCGCCGACGTCGAGCGGCTTGCCGGTCACGACCGCGTACTCGGTGCGCCGC
>CAZKQE010000003.1:20320-27790 GCA_964554725.1 uncultured bacterium | reverse complement strand
CGTCGCCGAATGCGACATGAGCGCGGTCGCCGCCCACCTGCGCGCGACCCGCCCGCGCGCCCACGAGGCGGGCGTGCCCCTCACCTACCTCGCCTACGTCGTGAAGGCGCTGAGCGAGCCGCTGCGGCGCTTCCCGCTGCTCAACGCCAGCCTCGACGACGCGGCGCACGAGATCGTGCTCAAGCGCTACCTCCACGTGGGGATCGCCACCGCGACGCCCGAGGGCCTGACGGTGCCGGTGATCCGCGACGCGGACCGGCTCCCGCTGCTCGCGATCGCGGGCGAGATCCGGCGGCTGGCCGAGGCGGCGCGCGCCGGCGCGCTCAAGCTCGAGGAGCTCCAGGGGGGCACCTTCACCGTGACCAGCACCGGCGCCCGGGGCGGCCTGCTCGCCACGCCGATCGTGCACCATCCGCAGGTCGCCATCCTCGGCGTCCACGAGGTGAAGAAGCGCCCGGTCGTGGTGGACGACGCGATCGTCGCCCGCGAGATGACGAACCTCTCGCTCTCGCTGGACCACCGCGTGGTGGACGGCGCGGTCGGGGCCGACTTCCTCTACGCGGTGGTCGAGCGGCTCGCCGACCCGTCCGCCTGGCTGACGCCGGAGACGGTCGGATGAGCGCCCCGATGCGGCAGCGGCTCGACCCCGCAGGGCGGCTGATCGGCGGACCGCCGGACGTCCCGCCGGACGACCTGCGGGCGCTCCTGCGCCACATGGTCAAGATGCGGGTGCTCGACCAGCGGATGCTGTCGCTCCAGCGGCAGGGCCGCATCGGCTTCTACGGCACCGCGCACGGGCAGGAGGCGGCGGTGACCGGCTCGGGCTACGCGCTGCGCCCGACCGACTGGGTGTTCCCGGCGCTGCGCGAGATGGGCGTCTCGCTGTGGCGCGGCACCAGCGTGCAGGAGATCGTCTGCCAGCTCATCGGCAACTCCGGCGACGTCCTGCTCGGCCGCCAGATGCCGTGCCACTTCAGCGACCGCAAGGTGCGCACGGTCGCCTGGTCCTCGGTGATCGGCACCCAGCTCCCGCACGCGATGGGCGCGGCGTGGGCCGCCCGCCACCTCGGACACGACGTCGTCTGCATGGGCTACCTCGGGGACGGCGCCACCTCGAGCGCCGACTTCCACGCGGCCGCCAACTTCGCCGGCGTGTTCCGGCTGCCGATGGTCTTCTTCTGCCAGAACAACCAGTGGGCGATCTCGGTCCCGCTCTCGCGCCAGACCGCCTCCGCCGGGATCGCGGTGAAGGCCGAGGCCTACGGGTTCCCCGGCGTGCAGGTGGACGGCAACGACCTGCTCGCGGTGATCGAGACCACGCGCGAGGCGGTCGAGCGGGCGCGGCGGGGCGAGGGTCCGACGCTGGTCGAGGCGGTGACCTTCCGCATGGCGGGACACTCCTCGAGCGACGATCCGAGCCGCTACCGCGACCCGGCGCTGGTCGCCGAGTGGGAACGGCGCGACCCGCTCGCCCGGCTGCGCGTCTGGATGCGCGCCGGCGGCCTGCTCGCGGAAGGCGACGAGGAGCGCTGGCAGGAGGAGCTGAACGCCGAGATCGGCGCCGCGGTCACGGCCGCCGAGGCGATGCCGCCGCCGGCGATCGAGACCCTGTTCAGCGACGTGTGGAAGACCATGCCGCCCCACCTCGCCGAGCAGATGCGCTACGCGCGCGCGATCGGCGAGGGCACCCGCTTCGAGGGCGCGTTCCCCCTCTAGCGCGGCCCGCCGAAGGGCATCCGCAGGCCGGCGCGGTGCTGGCCGCCGCCCGCGCCGGTGAGCAGGTAGCCGTAGTCGATCCACAGCCCGCGATGCCCCGCGCCGCCGCCGAAGGTGGGACCGCTCTCGGGGTCGGCGACCGGCGACAGCACGTGCCGGTACCCGGCGCGCAGCGCGAGCGCCCCGCGCCACGACCATTCGACCCCGGCGCGCAGGTCCGGGTGGTAGGCGGCCGGCCGCGCGGCGTCGAGCGCGACGCGCAGGCCGGAGGCGGCGTGCGCGTAGCCGACCCCGACCCCGTACGTCGCCGGGAACGGATGACGGGACGGGCCGTAGGACATCCGGCCGCCGACGTTGCGCGCGGCGAGGCCCAGCCCGAGCGGACCGGCCCGCAGCAGCAGGCCGGCGTCGAAGGTGAGTCCGGAGCCCGAGGCCGAGGCGATCTGCTCGCGCACGCCGCGCGCGGTGACGCCGAGCAGGGCATGGCTCCCCAGCTCCTGGGCCAGCGTCACGCCGAGCGCGAAGCTCGAGACGCCGAAGCTCCCGGTCGGGTTCCCGGCGTCATCGGTGCCCTCGAACGTGCCCTCGCCCCGGTAGAGGCCCGAGAGCCCCCAGCGCGCCCCCCGGCCGCCGAGCCGCCCGCCGACCGCGCCCCACTCCTGGCGGCTCCGGTCCGGCAGGCCGGCGTGGGAGAGCGCCAGCTGGGCGCCGTGGATCCGGGCCAGCGCGGCCGGATTCCACGCCGCGCCGCCGAGGTCGTCGCCCAGCCCGAGGCCGGCTCCGGCCATCGACGTCTCGCGCGCGCCGGCGCCGAGCGAGAGGAAGTTGGCGGCGGTGGTGCCGGCGTCCTCGACCCCGGCGCGCGCCGCCGGGACCGCGGCGAGGCCGGCGAGGAACGCCAGCGTCGCGATCGCCCCGGGGCCCGGCCCCGCCCTCACGGCATCCTCACGAGACGCGCCGGCACCTGCACGCGGCCGGCGATGAGCCAGGCGGTGTACGCCCCCGGCGCCACCTCGCGTCCGGCGTCGTTCCGCCCGTCCCACTCGACCGTCGAGCCGCCGGGCGGGAGCGCGCCCAGGTCGACACGCCGCACCCGCTGGCCGGCGCCGTTCACGATCTCGAGCCGCGCGACGCCGCCCCCGGGGGGGACGACCAGTCCGAACCGCACCGGCCGGCCGGGGCCGCTCGGGTTGGGGAAGACCGCGCGCACCGCCCACTCCCCCTGGCCCGAGGCCAGCGCGACCGCCGCGGTGGCGCTGCGCGCGCTCTCGTTGCCCGAGCCGTCGCGCGCCGCCACCTGGTACCAGGCGGCCCAGGCGCCGGTCGGGACGCCGGTGTCCGTGTAGGAGGTGCCGGGGACCGGGGACGGCGTGATCGCGGTGAACGGGCCGCCCGATGCGAGCGCACGATAGACGACGTAGCCGGCGAGGTCGGGCTCGCCGTTCGCGGACCAGTCGAGTCGCACCCCGCCGCCCTCGAGCGCGGTCGCGGTGAGCCCGACCGGCGCCGCGGGCGGCGCGGTGTCGTAGACCCACTCCCAGCGCATCACGTTGGAGAGCGCGGACCAGTTCCCCGCCTCGTCCGCCGAGCGGATCGCGAAGTAGTACGTGGTGCCGGGGACGAGCCCGCGCACCACGGCGCGCTGCCGGGTGCCGGCGGGCAGCGGGGCCGGGAGCCCGGTCACGACCGTCGCCGAGCCCCAGTTGGTCTCGTCGATGGGCGCGGTCGAGCGGCGCAGCTCGTAGACGGTGGCGGTCCCCACGTCGCCGTCGTCCCCCGGCGCCGTCCACACCAGCGCCACCGTGTCCGGCGTGCCGCCCTGGGCGGCTGCGGGTCCGGCGCCGAGGGCCAGCAGGGCCGCGAGTGCCGCCGCCGCGCACGCGGGGCCGGCGGGACGCGGGCGGATGCGGGCGCTCGGGTGTGGATGGCTCACGCGCACTCCCCCGGGAGCGGGCCCGGCGCCGCGGAAGCGGATCGGGGCCGGGAAGGACGCGGGCGGATGGCAGGGTCCCCCCGCGCGGGACGCGGGGCCGGACGAGCACGAAGCATGCCCTGCGGGGTGCCTGCCGTGGCCGTCATGCCCGACCTCCGTGCCGGGGGCGCAAGGCGCTTCGCGCGCGCCCCTTGAGGGATCCTCGCGACCGAACGTGTGGGGAGCCGGCAGGGAGTGCCGATTGGAACCTGCAATCCGGACCGACCCGAGTGCAACGCGAGGGTCGCCGTCCCTGGCCGAGGAGCGCCGCCTCATCGGGGGCGACGGACCGCCGCTCCCGGGAGGACGCGGGCGTCGGAACCCGGTGGCCGACGGCCGCGCGTCGGCGGCAGGATGCCACATCCGTGCGCGCGCCCGAAGCGGATTCTGCGCCCCGGGACCGCGGGCGCGAGAATCGTCGCCCGTCCCGGGCGTCCGCGCGGTAGAGTGCCCGCCGTCACGCCCGCCGCCGGCGGGCCGCCCGACGCGGGCCGCGTCGGGGCACGGACGCGGACCCGACGCGGGCCCGCCGCGAGGCGTTGGAGGATCGAGCATGGTCACGACGACCGCCATCCCCGGATGGTTGCTGGGCCTGACGGCGCTGCTCGGCATGGTCCTGGGGAGCGCGATGAGTGCGCTCGCCTGGCGGCTGCCGCGGGGCCGCTCCTGGGTCCGGGGGCGATCCGCGTGCCCGGGGTGCGGGGCCGAACTCGGTCCGGCCGACCTGGTGCCGCTCCTCTCGTTCCTCGCCTCGCGCGGGCGCTGCCGGCACTGCGGGGCGGGGATCGGCTGGCGCTACCCGCTCACGGAGCTCCTGTGCGGGGCCTGGGCCGTGCTCGTGCTGCTCGAGCTCGGGCCGACCGCGGCGCTGCCGTGGATCGCGCTCTGGGGCTTCCTGCTGGTCGCGCTGCTGTGGATCGACCTCGACTTCCAGCTGCTGCCCGACGCGCTCACCTTCCCCGGCACGCTCATCGCGCTGGCGGCCGTGCTCCCGCGGCCGGGCGGGGCGCGCCACGCGCTGCTCGGCATCGCCGTCGGGAGCGGCCTCCTGTGGCTGCTCGCGTGGGCCTACCGTCGCCTCCGCCGGCAGGACGGGCTCGGCGGCGGCGACATCAAGCTCGCCGCCATGTTCGGCGCGGTCCTGGGCTGGCAGATGACGCTGGTGACGCTGTTCCTCGCCGCGCTGGCCGGGACCGTGTGGGGCGGCGTGCTCATGCTGCGCCGGGCCGGCACCGGGCAGACGGCGCTCCCGTTCGGCACCCTGCTCTGTCCCGCGGCGATGGTGGTGTACCTGTGGGGGGACGAGCTGGTCCGGGGTTACCTGCGCCTCGTGCTCGGCCGCTGACCGCGGCCCGCCCGCGTCCGGCCCGCAACAGGTCGAGCCCGGACGCGAGGCGTCCGGGCTCCGGGGGATGACCTGGCCGATGCGGTCGACGTCCGCGAGGCGGACGCCCGCGGCCTACTCCTGCTGCTTGCCCTTGGCGAGGATCAGCGCGGTCGCCATGAGGATCCGCAGGTCCATCATCAGGCTGCCCTTGCGGATGTAATACAGATCGTAACGGACCTTGCGCGCCGCGGACTGCAGCGAGTCGTCGTAGCCGTTCTTGATCTGCGCGATGCCGGTGATCCCGGGCAGGGTGCGGCAGCGGTAGGCGTACTCGGGGATCTGCTCGACCAGGTTGCCGAACAGCTGCGGCCGCTCGGGACGCGGGCCGACGAGGCTCATGTCCCCGCGCAGCACGTTGATCAGCTGCGGGATCTCGTCCAGGTGGGTGCGGCGCAGGAAGGCGCCGACCCGCGTGGCCCGGGGATCGCGCTCCTTCGCCCACACCGGTCCGGTGTGCTTCTCCGCGTCGGACACCATGCTGCGGAACTTCAGGATGGTGAACGGGCGTCCGAAGCCGGGCCGCTTGCGGCGGTTCCCCCGGATCGGCGTGGCGCCCCGGCCCCGCCGGCGGTCGAGCCCGACCCGCTCCTGTTCGTAGAGGATGGGGCCGCGGCTGTCCAACCGCACGGCCAGCGCGACCAGCGCGAAGACCGGCAGCAGGGCCAGCAGCGCGAGCGACGCCAGCACGATGTCGAGCGCCCGCTTGCGACCGTGATAGGACGAACCCTCCCCGATCTGATGTGCTTCCCAGGAACTCTCCTGCCAATCCGCACCGAGCGTAACCATGACCCTGACGGCCTCCGGTCCCCTGACGCGAGGGGAAGGGCGCCCGGCCCCGTCTCCGGGGGCCGGTGGTGTGTACGGTCGAAACCGATGTCCGTTCTGGCTCCTCCCCCGGTCGGGGTGCGGGGGCGGGAGCGCTCCGGCCACGGGGCGAGGGGCGATCCGACGAATCTCAATCGCGTATCCACACGTCCATGGCCTGACACGGTCACTATATCGCAGCGGTCACAGGAGTATCAATAGAACGCTCACACAAAAGCGTTTACGGGGTTCACCGGACGTAAACTTCGACGCGAACCGCAATATCAGCGCTCATTTCGCAACATATCAACCGTGCGGGATGCGAAACGGCCCCCGGGGGCCCCGGTCCGGGGCCGCGTGCGGGCCCGGGAGACGCCGCGCGGGACGGGGAGGCGGGCTACGCGACGGGCGCGGGCAGCAGCCCGAGCTCGTGGAGACGCGCCCGAACGCTCGCGAACGGGGCGATCGCGAGGACCGCGCGCAGGGTGCCGGCGGTGGCGCCGAGCCGGGAGTAGTGGCTCCAGGCGCGCCGGCGCGACGGCCCGACCGTCGGCTGGCCGGGATCGATCTCCCACGGATGGATATTCACCACCGCCGGGAGGCCACGGCTCCGTTGATATCGGATCGCGGCCTTCGAGACCCAGGCCGGCAGGAGTCGCAGGTATGAACCGGCGAGGACCGGGATACGAACCGGCCCGATCCCGATCGTGGTCATCGGGAACTCGACGATGCCGGCGGGACCGACCGGGAGACGGGTCGGGAGCCGGGGACCGTCGGGGTGCCCGTACCGGCGGCCGCGGATGGGGAACATGCTCGAATCGTACGTGTACCCCGCCTCGACCAGGGCCTCGAGCGCCCACAGCGTGCCGGGGCCGATCGTGTAGCTGGGGGCCCGGTAGCCCTCGACGCGGGTGCCCGAGAGGTCCTCGAGCAGGCGCCGGGAGTCGCGCGCCTCGGCCAGCGCCTCCGCCGGCGTGAGCTCGGTGAGCATCCGGTGGGACATGCCGTGGGAGCCGATCTCGTGCCCGGCGGCGGCGATCCGGCGGATCATCGCCGGGTAGCGTGCGGCCACCCAGCCGAGGGTGAAGAAGGTGCCGCCGGCGCCGGTCTCGTCCAGGATGGCGAGGATCCGGTCCACGTTGGCCTCGACGCGGCAGGGCCAGCGCTCCCAGTCGGAGCGCGGCACCAGGTCGGCGAAGGCCTGGACCTGGAAGTAGTCCTCGACGTCCACGCTCATGGCGAACGCGGGTTCCCGCGCTGCGGCGGGGCGCTCGGCGGGGACGGTCTCGGGCAGGGCCACTCGCGACTCCTCGGGCTGGCGGTCCCGCGCCCGCGGCCGGATCGCGGGGTCGTGGCGGGGATCGCCCGCGGGGGGACCCGTCCGTCCACCGGCGGGACGCCGTGCCGCGCTCGACCCGCCCCGCGGGCGGGGCCCGGAACGGTTATCGGCGCGCCGCGGGCCGGGCTTGAGCCGCCCGCGGCGTCGGCCGGCTAGCGGAGGCCCGCCCGGGCGGGCTGGACCGGGGGCGCGGGCGCCGTGTACTCGACGTGGAGCAGCGGCGCCGCGGCGGGCAGGCCCTCGAACGCCTCG
>CAZKQE010000003.1:0-20220 GCA_964554725.1 uncultured bacterium | reverse complement strand
GCTCGGCGGGCTCGGCAGCCCGTCGTCGGTCACCGTGCCGTCGAGCGCGGCCTGCGCCGGCAGCGTGATCGTCTGGTTCGGCCCCGCGCTCACCACCGGTGCGGTGTTCGCCGGCGGCGGGCCGCCGACCGAGATCTCGACCAGCGTGCCGTCGTTCTCGTTCGGGTTCGAGTCGTTGTCCACGCCGCGCGTGACGATGTAGTAGCTCCAGCCCCCGCCGCCGCTCGAGGGCGCGTAGGCGAGCCCGGCCGGCTTGCTGAGCGGGGCGAACGAGATGTCGGTCTGCGCCAGCTTGGTCCCGGTCGTGGTCGTCTCGTAGACGATCTTGTTCCCGGTGCTCCCCAGCACCAGCAACGTCCCGGTGTCCGACTTCCACTCCACCGTCTCCGGGTCCACCGCGCCCAGGCTGCGGGTGTCGAACTGCGTCACGGTGTCGTCGCCGGAAGGCGGCAGGCCGTCGATCACACCGTTGGCGCCGGCGTGGACGACGTAGACCTCCTCGTTGACGCCGTCGGCGATGAACAGACGCCGGCCGACCGGGTCGTACCCGATGCCCTCGGGATCGCCGCAGCCGAACGTGTTCGTCTTGAACGAGGTGCGCGTGTCGTCGGCGGTGCCGATCAGGTTGTCGGGGCCGGGGTTCACGGTCCAGACGCGGTCCGCGTCGTCGTTCGAGATGTAGAACTGGCGCGTGTTCGGGTTGAAGGCGGTGCCGGTCGGCTCGATGTCCCACGGCAGCGTCGTCCAGCTGCGGAGCAGTCCGCCGGCGGGCGCCGACTCGAACACGTTCTTGCCCGCGTAGATGGTCATCTCCTCGACCTCGGCGTCGCTGATCACCAGGCGCCCCCGCACCGTGTCGTAGCAGATGCCGGAGGGATCCGGGGAGGGCGGCGAGTAGAGCGAGGTCTGGGTCACGCGGACCAGCGTCGCCGCGGCGGCCGCCTGGATCGTCGCCTCCCCGGCCGCCGCCGGGAGCGGGGTCGTCCACGCCAGCTCGACGACGTGGCCGCGTCGGCTCCCGGGGGCGCCGGCGTCCGCCACGAACAGGCTCAGCATCGCGGGATCGTCCGTCTGGTCGCCGCTCGGCGCGAACACCATCGCGCGCGGGTCGGCGAGGGGGATCGCCGAGACGTCGTACGACGCGACCGGGCGCCCGTCGAGGGCGAGCTCGTGGAGCCGGCGGCGCGACGGCTCGAGGGTGAACAGGTGGCCGCTGGCGGGGTCGAACGCCAGCCCGGCCAGCTCGGCGCCCGCCAGCGCCCCGAGATCGATGCGGGCATGGGCGGGGACGATCGACGGGGCCGCGCCCTCCGCGTCGGCGGCGGCCGGCGTGAAGCGGATGATCCGTCGCATGAGCCGGTCGAGGACGAACACCTCGCCGTTCGCGGGATCCACCGCCATGCCGGCGACGCCGACGGGGCCCGCCGTCGGGGCGGCGAGCCGGGAGGCGCGGGCGGCGTCGAAGGTCCCGGTGGCGTCGCCGGGCACCGCGTGGAGCGCCCGCGCCGCGACGTCCAGCACCAGCAGCCGCTCGCCGTGGCGGTCGTAGGCGGCCGCGCGCGCATCGCGCACGGTCAGCGGCAGCCCCGCGGAGGCGACCGGATGGTGGAACCGGTCCATCAGCTCCGCGACCGACGCCGGCCCGGCCGGCAGGACCAGGAACAGGTCGGCGCCGCCGACGTAGGCGATGCCGGCGGGGCGGACGACGCCCAGCCGCTCGGTGCGGATCCGCTGCTTCTGGCGGAACCCGATGCGGGGTCCCGCCCACGCCGGCGACCCGGCGAGCGGCGCGGCGACGGCGAGCACCAGGACGAGCGCCAGGAACGGGGGGCGGGCCGCGGCTCGCGCGGAGCCCGGTCGCGCCGCTCCGGCGGCGCCGCGGGGGAAGCGAAGTCTCTGGGGCACGTGCATCCTCTGGGAAGAGACCCTGGGGCGCCGGGAGCCGCTAGCGGAGCACGACGACACGTCCGCTCCGACGAAGGCTCTGCGTCCCGTCCTCGAACTGCACACGAACGAAGTACACACCGACCGGGGCGCGATGCCCGTCGTCGGTGAGCGAATCCCACGTCAGGCGGTGCAGGCCCGCCGGGACGCGCGCGGCGGGCAGGTGCCGGATCCGCCGTCCGTCCAGGGAGAAGAACTCGGCCCGCAGCGTGCCCTCGCCCGGCACCGCGAGGTCCAGCGCGATCGGGCCGCGGCCGAGCGGCTGGGCGATCGGGAGGATCGCGAACTCGGTCGGCGCGGCCGCCCCCGCGGACGCCGCGCTCCCGGCCAGGCGGATGGGACGCGACCGGCCGGGGGCGACCAGGATCAGGGCCCCGTCCGCGTCCAGGGCCACACCGGCCGCCGGCGCGCCGCGCGCGAGCTCGGCCCCGCGCGTCACGCCCAGCAGATCGCCGGTGCGCGAGAAGCGTCGCACGCGGTCGCCGGCGAGGTCGGTCACCAGCAGCGAGCCGTCGCGCGCGATCGCCAGGCCCATCGGGCCCAGCAGCTGTCCGTCGCCGTCCCCGGGCTCGCCCCACGCGCCGACCGGCACGCCGGCGCCGTCGAACCGCTGGACCCGGTGGTTGCCGTGGTCGGCGACGAACACGTCGCCGGCGCCGTCCACCGCGATCCCCCACGGATCCGCCAGCTCACCCGGCCCCGCGCCGCGCCCACCCCAGCTCGCGATCGGCGCCCCCTCCATGGACCACACGTCCACCCGCCCGGCGGCGAGGTCGGTGACCAGGACGCGTCCCGCGCGGTCCACGGCGATGCCGAACGGCGCCGCGTCCGCGCCGCCCGTGGGCCACGAGGCGAGCCACGCCCCCGCGGCCGTGAAGCGCTGGACGCGGCGATTGTAGTGGTCGGTCACGAACACCGTGCCGTCCGGACCGATCGCGATCCCGGCCGGCCCGCGGAACCGGCCCGGCGCATCGCCGCTGCCGCCCCACTCGCCGAGCGGCGCGCCGGCGCGGTTCAGGATCCGCACGCGGTCGTCGTCGAAGTCGGCGACCAGCACGCGGTCACCGGCGATCGCGAGCGCGACCGGGGCGCGCAGGCCCGCGGCGGCCTCCGCCCCATCCGGGTCGGCCGCCGCCCCGGATGGGCACAGGAGCGGCGTGAGGATCGCGAGGGAGGCGGCGAGGATCCCGGGGGCAGGGCGCATGACGACCTCGAGGTGCGGGAGAAGCGGGATGGCGATCGCATCGGCCCGCGGCTCGGCCGCCGGGGGCGCGAACGCCCCGCGGGGCCCGGAGGCGGCGACTCCCGGACCCCGGGGACTCCCCGAGGACCCGGCGCCGGTGCCCTCGGGCAGACGCGATCGGTTTGATGATGATTTTACATATCAATGATAACGAGGTCCATATGAGTTTAATAGTGATGAAATATCGGCGGGAGCCCCTGCGGGGTGGGTGCACCGGGGGCCCCGGCGCTCCCGGGAGGGGCACCGGGCGGCGGGGGGGGGCCGGCGACCGCGGCACCCGGGGTCCATCCCCGCCGGACCGGGCGGGGGCCTCGGCCGCCCCCGCGCCCGACCCCCGCCGGACCGGGCGGGGGGGGCCGGCGGCCGCGGGCGCGGTCAGTTCTTGAGGTTGCCGAGCGGCCGGAGCTTGAGCACCGGTCGCATCATCCCGTGGCGTGCGAAGCATGCCATCAGGCGGTCGATCGGCTCCGAAGTGCGCAGCGGGATCTCCTTGCGCGAGCGCACGGTCCCCGCGCGGCCGCGCGTCATGCGGAACCGCAGGACGGCGCCGGGGACGGACTCGAGGCGGCCGGCCTCGCGGTAGTGCTCGATCAGGTTGCCCGCCCCGTGGTCGTAGGAGTTGAGCCGGCCGTCGCAGTCGTCCCCGGCGATGCCGAGGTACGAGGCGACGTCGCAGGACCCGGCGACGATCGTCGGCTTCCCCGACTCGAGCGGACACGCGTTGTGGCGGGCCACCCAGGACAGGCCCGCGGGGCCGGAGGTCTCCCCCGCCCCGTTGTGGGTGATGTCGCAGAAGAGGTCCTCGGGCAGCGACGGCGAGATCGCCTCGTGGAGACCGTCCCAGATCGCGCGGATGGTGCCGAGGCGGTAGCCGAAGCCGTAGTTGATCGCCATCGCCATCGCACGGCGGATCAGCACCCCCTCCTCGGACGCGGCGGGGAGCGGCGTCCATCCGTTCCGGCGGAAGTGGGTCCCCCACTTCCGGCGGAACGCCCCGCGGCCGAAGCGCTGGACGTAATGGAACAGCAGCTTCGAGAGGAAGAACAGCGGCACCCGCGCGGCGGGCAGTTTGGTGCGGCGCGAGTAGTGGTTCAGCAGCGTCCCGCCCAGCGGGCCGGGGCCCAGGTGATACATGACGACCACCTGCCCGCGCTCGAATCCCCAGCGCCGCGCGACCTCGCCGTCGAGCACCTCGTCGACCGCCTGCACCTCGAGGAAATGGTTGCCGCCGAAGTTGAGTCCCATCTCGGAGCGGCTGAACCGGGTCAGCATCTGGAGCGGGACCATCTCGAGCAGGCCCGCGCTGCCCAGGGACCCCGAGGGATAGCGGCCCCCGTCCTCGATGCGCTCGAGGATGGCGGCGTCCATCCCGTAGCGGCCCAGCAGGCCGCGCGCGCCCTCGTCGAGCACGCGCCGCAGCTCGGCGGACGAGATGCTGTACCGGTTCGTGTCGTAGAAGTTGGCCGCGGCATGGGAGTTGACCCGAGTGAAGAACGCCTCGAGCCGCTCGGCGGACAGTTCTTCGACCCGCAGGCCGGTGCGCACCACGCCCATCCCGTCGTTGACCGCCATCGAGGTGAACTCCGGCACCACCATGTCGCGGGTCGTGACGGAGATGCTCGAGGGCACCTCCATCTGCTCCTTCCAGTGGACGTCGGGAAGCGCGAGCACGGACTCCACGAACGGGAGCTCCGCCATCCGCTCGAGCACCTCGAGGATGCGGGCCGGCATCGGGTCGCCGAGCGAGAGGGTGATCAGCTTCTCCTGCGGCGGCGCGGCGCGGCCGGCCGCGGTCGCGCCTTCGTCGAGCGCGCTGCCCAGATCGGACGGGTGGTTCATGCTTCCTCGCGGGGAATGGCCCCGCGGGCGGCCGCGGATGCCGGGTGGATGGCTTCGAGCTTCGCCGCCCGGCGGCCGGCGAGGCGCGCCGAGCCGGGCAGACGGAAGGAGACGTAGACGCGGCGGAGGACGTCGAGCTCGCCGGCGGACAGCGCCCGCAACAGCAGGAGCAGGGCGGCGTACACCGCCACCCCGACCGCCGGCAGGACGAACACGCTCCAGGAGCGGAGCAGGTACACGACGACGCCCATGCCGAGCGCCGCCAGCAGCGGCCGGCCGGCCTCGCGCAGCAGGTCCGGGTACGGAAGGTAGCGCCGCAGGGTCCACTGGCAGCCGAACAGCACCGTGAGCTCGCCCGCGAGCAGTCCGATGCAGGCCCCCAGGAAGCCGAGCGAGGGGATCAGCGCCGCGCTCGCCCCCACGTTGACCACCAGGCCGGTGACGATCGCGCGGAGGTACGCGCGCTGCTCGTTCATCGCCGCCAGCACGTAGCGCGACATGAGGTTGAGGAAGATGAGGGTGAGCCCGAGCCCGATCACCTTGAGGGCGACCGCCGACTCGCGGAACCCGCCGCCGTGGAACAGCAGCGGGATCAGGCGCTCGGCGAGCAGGACCAGGCCCACGGTCATCGGGAAGGCGATCAGGAACTGGAACTTCACCGCGCGCCGCAGCGTGGGGCGCACCGCCTCGGCCCCGAGCTGGGCGGCCCGCGCCAGGGTCGGGAAGGCGGAGATGTTGAAGGCCGACGAGACGAAGCCGAGCGGCTGCGAGAGCATGTAGCCGACGTTGAAGAAGCCGACGTCGGCGTCGCTGCCGAGGCCCTTCAGCAGCAGCACGCCGGCGCGCCCGTAGAGCACGACGAGGAACATCGCCAGCCCGAACGGCAGCCCTTCCGCGATCAGCCCGCGCAATCGGGCCCAGTCGGGCTCGAAGCGCGGCCGGTAGATGCGGCGGCGCACCAGCCACACGCCGACCGAGAGCCGGACGGCGAAGGCGACGGTGGCGGCGCCGAGGAGCAGGGCGAGCGGGGCGTGCAGCCAGGCGCCGATCAGGATCCCGCACAGCCACACCGTCTGGCTGATCATCAGCAGCAGGGCCTCGAGGTCCTGGCGGTCGTGAGCCCGGAAGGTCCACATGCCCACGTCCTGGCTGAAGTCGATGATCGCCGTGGCGGTGACGAGGATCACGAGCAGCGCGGCCCCCGGGGCCATCACGAGCGGCGCGGTCAGCGCCACCAGCGCGAGCAGGACGGCGCCGGTCACGCCCTTGATCAGCAGGGCGTCGCCGAGGAAGCGCGGTCCCAGCACGCGGTCGCGCGCGACCTCGCGGGTGATGATGACCCCCACGCCCAGGTCGCTGAGGCTGGCGATCAGGGGCACCAGCGCGTAGTAGAACGCGTACTCCCCGTAGCCCTCGGCGGCGAGGTAGTTGCCAAGGGCGACCATCCCGGCGACGTTGATGAGCGCGCTCACGACCTGCGAGGCGAGTCGGAACGAGAAGCTGCGCCCGATGACCGTGGCGCTCTCCACCCCCGGCGCCGCGCGGCCCTCCGACCGGCCGCCGTCCGTCGCGTCCGTCATGCCGCCTCCACGCCCGGGCGCGACCACATGCTGGCCCCCGCGACCGGCGCGACGCTCCCCGCCTGCTCGCGCCGGCGCTTCATGTCGATCGCGCAGATGATCGCCATCAGCATCCAGAAGTGACGGAAGTGGAGCACCTCGATCGTGAGCGCGTGGACGGCGGAGGCGGCCAGCGCGCCGGTCGCGGCCGCGACCAGCGGGCCCATCGAGTCCGGGGCGGCCGCCTCCTCCTCCCGCCGCCGGGCCGCGGCGCCGAGCTTCCCGAACGCGGAGCCGAACAGGACCAGCAGGCCGAGCAGACCGAGCGGACCGCGCTCGATCGCGTAGGCCAGGTAGTCGTTGTGAGCCTCCTTCGCCTGCAGGGAGTTGGGGCGCAGCCGGTCCTGGATCGAGAGGGTGAGGTAGCGGCTGTTCCCGGGGCCGATCCCGAGCGGGGACCGCGCGTAGGTGTCCTGCAGGTTGCGCCAGATCGTGAACCGCCCGGCCGAGCTGTGCCCGGCCCGCGCGAGGAAGCTGTTGTTCTGGAACGCGCTCAGCTGCGAGGCGCCGAGCCCCACGCCCGCGTTGAGCCACACCGCCCCCAGGCCGAGGGTGGCGATCAGCAGACCGCCCGCCAGCACCACCGGGGCCGGGATCCGCAGCGTCCACGCCCGGGCCGCCAGCCATGCGGCGAGCCCGACGAGCAGCGAGAGCATCGCCCCGTTCGACTTGGTCGCGACGATGCACAGCG
Source organism: uncultured bacterium (assembly GCA_964554725.1). Lineage (GTDB taxonomy): Bacteria > Eisenbacteria > RBG-16-71-46 > RBG-16-71-46 > RBG-16-71-46 > WS-11. The sequence continues at coordinate 12,884 of CAZKQE010000003.1, read as the reverse complement.
CCATCAGGCCGAGCGAACCCCAGCGCACGAACAGGGGCAGGCGGCGCCCCATCCCGAGCACGAAGAACATGCTCATGACCAGGTAGCCGGCGAACATGTTGGGGTCGTAGAAGGTGCCATAGGCGCGCTTCCCGCGCGGCTTGACGATGTCCGCGAGCGCCATGTTCCCCTGCTGGACGACGAGCACGATCCCGAGCAGCGCGATGACGTTCGCGACCACGATCCACGTGACCTGGACCGGGGTGAGGTCGCGGTCCTTGAGCAGGTGGACGAGCATGATGAACCACAGGAACAGGTAGGCGTCCTGGCCCATGGTGAGGAACGCGGCCGGCGGGGACTCGGCGTTGATCACGGCGGCGAGGCTGCCGACCGAGATCATGAGCACCGGGGCCATGAACGGCACCCGGACCCCCTCGCGGCGGATGAGGAACGCGATCGCGAAGGCGATCAGCCCCAGCACGATCACCGCGTCCACGATCGCGAGCCGGGCGGGGCCGCTCGGCACCACGATCGGGATGAGGCACACGATCAGGGCCAGGTAGAGGCCCCAGCCGTCGATCCCGCGCCGCGTCGTCACCGGCATGTGTGCGATTCCTTCTCGGCGGACCCGCGGGTCGGTGGGACTAGCGGCCGTCCTCCCGCCGGTAGGCGTGGTAGTAGTGCAGGGCAGGGTCGGCCTGCCGCAGATCGACCTGGTTCAGGACCGCGCCCAGCATCGTCGCGCCGGCCTTCTCGAGCAGCTCCTTCGCGCGCTGGATGACCTGCACGTCGAGCCCCTCGGCCTTCACCACCATGATGACGCCGTCCACCTCGGGGGCGATGGTCTCGGCCGGGCTCGCGACGGCGACCGGCGGCGAGTCGATGAGCACGACGTCGAACGCCCGCGAGAGATGGTCGAGGACGTAGAGGAACGGGGCCGCCGAGTCGCTGTCGATCAGGTCGTAGGGGGCGGTCCCGCTCGTCATCACCTTGAGGTTGTCGAGGTGGGTGTCCCGCAGGTAGCCCATGACCTGGCTGGCGAGGAACGGTCGCTTCAGGTAGCCGGCGATCTGCTGGACGATCTGGGTGTCGATCCCGGATCCGTCCTTGAAGTCGAACGAGCGGCCCGCCGAGCCGGAGAAGTAGCCGTCCGTGCTCTCGCTGAACACGCAGTTGGGGACCCGCATCGTGAGGATCCGGCGCAGGCGCTCGGTGAACTGCGCGCGCAACGCCGCCTGCAGGTCCTCGGGCGCGACGTATCCGAGCCGCACGACCACGTCGCCCAGGGGGCGCTTGAGCTCGGCCTGGACGCGCAGGGCCTCCTCGACCTGGGCCGCGTCGAGGTGCCCGCGACTCACGAGCAGCCCGCCGAGCCGGCGTTCCGCCGGGGCGTTCTCCTCGAGCACGCTGAGGACCGCGCCCTTCTGGACCGTCAGCACGAACGCGGAGGCGCCCTCGGAGATGCGCAGGCGCCCGCTCCGCGACTGCAGATGGAGGAACTCGAGCCAGTCCCCGACGCCGAACTGCCGCGGGTCCTCGCGCAGGAGGTCGAACTGGACGATCTCGGTGAGGAGGTCGCCGAGACCGCGGCCGTTCTCGAGGCCGAACAGCCGGTGCACGGTGGGGTTGAACCGGTCGGTGTCGATCATGACCACGTTCACGCGGCCCGAGCGCGCCAGCGTCCGGCCCAGCTCCGCCGTGATCGTCGACTTGCCCTCACCGGGACCGCTGCTGGTCAGCAGCAGCCGGCGCTTTCCCTGCGCGGCGAACCGCTGGACCGCCGAGGCGAGTGATTTGTAATACTCGATTTCCATGGGGCATCCCTGCGTAATGCCCGGGCGCGCACGAAGGGGACCCTCGTCGCGACGCCGCGGGCGTCAGCGCGTCTAGACTCTCCTCGGAATCATGCCCAGCACGGGCAGGTGCAGCTGCTCCACCACGTCCTTCGGCGTCCGGATGCAGCGCCGGAGGTACTCCATCAGCAGCGCCAGACCGACGCCGCTCACGAGACCGACCAGCAGGCCCAGCAGCAGGTTCAGCCCCCGGCGCGGCCGCACCGGATCCTGGCCGACCGTGGCCGGCTCGACGACCTTGACCAGCGGGGCCTGGACCTGGCCGCTGATCTCGGCCTCCTGCACCTTGCCGACCAGCAGCGTGTGCAGGTCCCGCTTCGACGACAGCTCGCTCTCGAGCGACGCGTGCTGCCCGAGGCGGTCGTTGACGTCGCGCACCTGCCCCTCGGTCTGGGAGATGTTCGAGCGCAGGGTCGCCTCCCGGCCCTGCAGGCCCGTGTACTCCTCCTGCAGCGTCGCCACCGACTTCGAGAGCTCGGCCCGGATGCTGCGGCGGATCGCCTCAAGCTCGGACTCGAGCACCAGCAGCTTGGGGTGCTTCTCCTTGAAGATCTCGCGCGCCTTCGCCAGCTCGGCCTCGCGGCGCTGCAGGTCCTGCCGCAGACCCTCGAGGGCCTCGGTCTGGACCGGGATCTCGTCGGCGCTCACCGTGCTGTCCTGCAGCGCCTTCTGCACGCGTGCCAGGCGCTCCCCGACCGCCGCGCGCTCGATGCGCGTCTTCACGTGGGTGTCGCTCAGCCCGCCGCTGGTCTCCGTGAGCTGCTTCAGCTTGCTCTCGAGCACCGAGAGCCCGGCCTGACGCGAGTTGTACAGCTTGCTCTCGAGCGCCTCGATGTCCCGGCTCACCTCGGCGACCTGCAGACGCAGGTACTCGAGCCGCTCGTTGTCCACCCTCGAGCGCACGCGCTTCTGGTACTCGACGAACTTCTGGGCGATCGTGTCCACGATCTCGCGCGCGATCGCCGGGTCGCGGTGCTCGACCTGGATGCCGACCAGGCGCGTCTCGCGAATCGGCTTCACCGAGAGGATCGTGAGCAGCCAGTCGATCTCGCGGTCGATGTCGGCCGTCACCGCGGCGCCTTCGACGGACGCGGTCCGCGCCCCGGTGGAGGAGGACACCCAGTCCTCGACGCGCCGGGCCACCGCTCCGCGCGTGGCCCCCGCCTTCGTGATCCCGCGAGACGCGAGCGTGGTCGCCACCTCGCGCAGCAGGCTGCGCGCGGTGAGCAGCTCGGCGGTGGTGTAGAGGGCGACGTTGTCGGAACGCCAGTCCTCGCTCGCGATCGCCTCGCCGGTCAGCGCGGAGCGGGTCGGCTCCTTGCTCACCTCGATGCGGGTGGTCGCGCGATAGGTCGGCGGGGTCACCAGGTTCAGGATCGTCGCCAGCAGCACGCAGCCGCAGACGGCGGACAGGATCATCTTCTTCTGTCGCACGATCACGAACCAGTAGTGCTTGAGATCGATCTCGTCAGTCTTGAACATCGCCTCGTCGTCCTTTCTCCGTCCTCGTCACCGGACCGCCGCCGTCAGAAGCGGCGCCGGGGGACCTCGATCCGATCGCCGCGCTGCAGGGGGATGTCTTCCTTCTTGCCCTCGCGAACCTTGATGAGGTCGATTTTGAGGGTCTTCTGCTGCCCGTTCACGAGGCGGGTGACCTTGACCCGTCGCGGCGAGGCGAAGTCCGTGAATCCTTCCGCCAGCAGGCAGGCGCCGAGCACGGTCATCCCCTCCTGCAGGCCGTACGCGCCCGGCTTGTTCACCGCGCCCATGACGAAGATCTGCCCGCCGTACTCCTTGACCGTGACCAGCACCTGCGGGTCGACGTAATAGTCCTTCGCCAGCACCTCGCGCATGGTCCGCTCGACCTCGTAGGTCGTGAGCCCCGCGACCTTCACCTCGCCGAGCAGCGGGCTGGTGATCGTCCCGAGCGCCGAGACGCTGCCGGTGAAGTCCACCTGCTTCTCCCCGCCGGCGTAGACGATGATCTGGAGCAGGTCGCCGGGACCGAGACTGTAGGGATCGGCGGCCCGGGCCGTCGGCGTGAGCATCGGCGCCAGCAGCGCGACGAGAACGAGAGGAAGGAGGATCCCGGCCGATCGCCGCCCTCCGGGTCGGTGGTGCGTCATGGCGTTCCTCGCATCCCCCTGGGTCGCATGGGTCCGCATCGGGTCACTGATAGACCGCGGTGAGCGTGAACTCGACGCGGTTCCGGTCGAAGTCCGCCGCGGCGATCCCCGCGGTGGCCTCCTGCCGGGCGGTGGAATACCGCAGCCGCCCGCGCAGCCACGGCCGCAGGTCCCGCGAGACGGCGGCGGCGGCACGGTAGGTCTCGAGCCGCTCGGCGCCGCCGGCGCGCGGACGCGCCCGCCGGTAGCTGCCCTCGAGCGAGAGGATCGAGCGGCCGCCCAGCGTGTCCTGCGCGTCGAACGCCACCAGGTCGCGATGGGTCGGCTCCGAGAACACGCCGCCGCCGGCATGGAGCGTCCGCTCCCAGCGAAGACCCACACGGGCGCCGGCCATCGGCCGCCAGATCTCGGCGGTGCTCGAGGTGACGACGTCGCGCCGGACCAGGAACCGGGCGTCGAAGGGCAGGCGGAGCAGTCCGCCGAAGCCGGACAGCCCGGCCACCACCGCCAGCTCGTCGCGCGCCGGGCCCTCGCGGTCGTCCGCGACCCGGGCCAGCCCCAGCTCGAGCTCGCTCGCCAGGGTCGGCGTGTGGCGGCGGCGCACGCCGACCGTCGCGGACGAGGTCGCCAGCTCGGTGCGGCGATCCACCGTCCACTCCTCCCGTCGCCAGCCCAGCAGCCAGCGGGTGTGCTCCGAACGCCGGGCGTAGAGCGCGGCGTTCCATCCCTCCCCGCGGCCGTCCGCGAGGCCCGGCGAGCCGTACCTCGTCGTCTCGACGCGATAGCCGGCCTCGGCGCGCGAGGTCTCGATCGTCGCCGCGCCCGCGGCCCGCCGCTGGTCCGAGCCGGCGAGCGACGCCTGGGGATCGGGATTGAACAGGTCGCGCGATCGGAAGTACTCGCCGTCGAGCGCCAGCCGCGTGCTCTCCCCGGGCCGGCTGGTCAGCGTCGCGAGGGCCACGTCGTGGCTCGCGCGCAGTCCGGAGAGCCGGTCCGAGGCGTCGTAGCGCCGGTGCGCGCGCAGGTCCCAGCTCGTGTAGGGGCCCAGCCGCTCCGAGAGCAGCAGCGGGGTGAGCGAGCCCACCCACTCGCCGCCGTCCCCGGGGACGCCCGGCACCGGCCGGTCGAACCGGCTGCCGACCATGAGTCCGGGCGACCAGCCGTCGGCGAACGCGGGCCACGCGCCGGGCAGGGTGAGAGCGCCCAGCAGGCCGGCGACCGCGAACGCGCGGAGCCCGAGAGGAATGCGGAGTCTCGACATGACACCCTTGTATCGGCCCGGGAGCGCCTGAACTGTACCCCATGCCCGCCCCGCCCACGGCACGCGGAACGTCGGGCTCCGGCGGGCGCTGCGGGGAGGGTCGGCGGCGACCGCCACCGCGCAGGACGCGCGGCCGGTCCGCGGGCGGCCTCCGGCGCTCGGCCGCCGGGTCGGGAGCGGCGACGGAAGCCCGTGTCCGGACGACGGATGGCGGGAAGGCCGGCCGGATCGATTCGCACCCGTGCGGCCTGATAATACGAATCCGTCGACTTGCATTCGCCCCCGTGGACCTGTGCGTGGACGGTTTAGTGTAGCTGTCCGCGAACGAGAGGGTCAATCCGCGCCCCCCGCGGAGATCCGGCGAGGACGACCGGTCCGTGCGGTTCGCAACGGTCCACGCCCGCGACCCCGGGCGAGCCCGTCCGGCGCCGGGGAACCCGGGCTGAACTCCGGGCCCGCGCATGCCGATACCCCTCCCACGCGGGTCCGGCGGGGCCGGTCGGCGTCGGCGGTCGCGACGCCGCCCGGCCCGTGCCCGGTCCCGTCGTTCCCCGACGGCGCCGCCGGAGGACCCACGCTCAGGACGAGGACGATGGCTCAGCGGACGATCCCCGACATCGCGACGCTCCGGCAGATCTGCCACCGCGGGAAGCTGGAGAAGGACCGGCGCCCGTGGTACGCGGCGTCGCGCGGCGCGGCGATCTACATCACCTGGCTGCTCCTCCACACCCGGGTGACCGCGAATCAGGTCACGCTGATGACGGTCGGGCTCGCGGTCGCCGGGGCGATGATGCTGGCGGCATCCCCCGCGTGGCTCGCGCTCGTCGGCGCCTGCACGATGCTCGCCTACCACCTGCTCGACAAGGTGGACGGCGACGTCGCCCGCTACCGGCAGACCTTCTCGATCCTCGGCGTCTATCTCGACGAGGTCGGCCACGGGCTCGCCTTCGCCGGGCTGTTCCTGGGCCTCGGCGTCCACCTCGCGTGGGGCGCCGACACGCTGCCCGCCGCGATGCTGCTGATGGGCGCGGGCGGCATGGGCGCGGTCAGCATGGTGCTGGCCCGCCAGCACAAGAGCGCCGGGTTCCTGCTCTACTCCCAGTACCTCCTGACGCAGCCCGCCCTGATGCCGGAGGGCGCCCCGCCGGAGCGCCCCCACCCGCTGTCGCGCGAGGGCGCCCACCGCAGCCGTCGCGGCGAGGTCGCCGACATCGGCGTGGGGATGCGGGCGATCATCTCGCTGCGCGACACCGTGCTGATGCTCGCCGACTTCATCACCGTGCTGGTGCTGGCGATCGTCGGCCTGGTCGTCCAGCAGGCGACCGGGAACGCCGCGGTGCTCGCCGCCGTCCTGGTGGTCGAGGCGCTGCTGCAGGGCGCCGTCCTGCTCGCGCTGTACTGGATCAATCTCACCACGAACATCCGCGCCGAGTGCCTGCGGCTGGACGCGCTGGCGCGCGCGCGATACACGGGAGCGTCGGATGAGTGAGCCGGCGATGTCCACGCGGACCGCCGAGGTCCAGCCGCTGCGCGTCATGCATCTCTCGCGGGCGGCCGAGACCCTCCGCTCGTTCATGATCCCGACCATGAACGAGCAGATCCGGCTCGGGCACGAGGTGTCCATCTGCACCGACGAGTCGGTGCACACCGGGCCGCTCCGGCAGGCCGGCTTCGAGGTCTTCGTCCACGGGATGAAGCGCAGCCTCAACCCGTTCGGGGCTCTGCAGGCCGTGCTGCGCATCCGCAGGGCCCTGATCGAGCGGCGTATCGACGTGGTCGTCTGCCACAACTCCCTCGCCGGACAGGTCGGGAGGCTCGGGGCCTGGCTGGCGGGGACGCCCAACGTCGTCTACTTCGCGCACGGCCTCGCCTGCGGCCCCGCGCAGAGCCCCCTGCTGTGGCGCCTCCGCTATCTCGCCGAGCGGATGTTCGCCCCGGTCACCACCGCGATCGTCATCATGAACGGGTACGACGAGCGGATCTCGAAGACCGGTGGACTCGTCCGCGACCCCGACCGCGTGTTCCGAATCCCCGGCATGGGCGTCGACCTCACCCGCTTCAGCACCGGGCCGGCGCCCGAGCTGCGCGAGAAGCTCGCGCGCGAGCTGATGATCGACGCCGACCAGCGGTTCGTCCTCTGCGTCGCCCGCCTCATCCCCGAGAAGGGGGTGGTCGAGCTGGTCGAGGCCGCGCGGCGGATCTGCGCGGTCCGCAAGGACGTCGTGTTCCTGCTCGCCGGCACCGGCCCGCTCATGGAGCGGCTCCGTGCGCTGGTCCGCGAGTACGGGCTCGACCGCCAGTTCAAGGTGCTCGGCTGGCGGGACGACGTGAACGACCTGATGAAGTGCGCCGACATCCTCACGCTGCCCTCCTACTACATGGAGGGGCTGCCGGTCTCGATCCTCGAGGCGATGGCGTGCGGCAAGCCGGTGGTGACGACCCATCACAAGGGCTGCGAGGACGCCGTCGTGGACGGCCAGACCGGATTCCTCGTGCCGGTGCGCGAGATCGCGCCGCTCGCGGCGCGGATCGTCACCCTGCTCGACGACCCCGGCCTGCGCGAGCGCATGGGCCAGGCGGGACGCCGGCGGGTGGAGCAGACCTACGAGATCGACCACTGCACCCGGACCATCGTCGAGGTGCTCGAGCACGCGATGCGCCGGTGAGCGCCGCGGCCGCGTCCCGCGAGGGACCGTCCGCGCGCGACCCGGCCGGAGATCCCGACCGACCCGAGGGGAACCCCCCATGTCCCGCCCCACGCCGATCCACACGACCCTGACCGGAGCCGCGCCGCTGCGCGGACCGGGGCCGCTCGCGCACGCCTCCTCCGCGGCGGCGGACCCGCTTCCGCCCGCCCGCAGCGGAACCCTCGAGGCCCTGCCCGGCGGCGCCCCCGCCCCGGCGGGGATGCGGCTCGTCTACCTCACGACCGACGATCCGCTCTACCTGCCGAGCTTCTTCGAGCGCGTGCTGCGCGAGCACCACGCCCGCACGGCCGCGGTCTACATCGCCCCGCCGCTCTTCAAGAAGCAGACCACGCTGCAGGCGACCCGGCGCTACATCCGCACCTTCGGCTGGGGGGCGGCCGGGCATCTGACGGCGCGCGTGCTCGGCGCCCGGCTGCAGGGCCGCTCGATCGCGTCCGTATGCCGCCGCTTCGGCGTCCCGGCGAAGGTCGTGCGGGACGTGAACGCCCCGGAGTTCCTCGAGGAGCTGCGCGGGCTCGGCCCCGACGTGCTGATCTCGGTGAGCTGCCCGCTCATCTTCAAGAAGCCGCTCATCGAGCTGCCGCCGCGCGGCATCCTCAACCTGCACGGCGCGATCCTGCCGCAGTACCGCGGGATCATGCCCGCGTTCCGCATGCTCGCGAACGGCGAGAAGCAGGCCGGGGTCTCGATCTACTTCGTGAACGAGGACATCGACGCCGGCGACCTGTGCGGCCAGCGCATCTTCGACATCCGGCCCGACGACACCCTCGACCGTTTCCTCGTGCGCTCCAAGGCGATCGCGGCCGACCTGCTGCTCGAGGTGCTGGGGAAGATGGAGGACGGAACCGTGACCAGCACGCCGCTCAACCTGGCCGAGGGCTCCTACTACACGTGGCCGGACGCCGCGGCGGTCGCGCAGTTCCGGAAGCGGGGGCGCCGGCTCTGGTGACCGCGCGGGGCGGAGGGCGGCCGGTCGCCCGGACCGTCGCCCCCCGCCGTCGCGGACGGGATCAGCGCGTCGCCAGGTAGTCCCGCGCGGCGCGCAGTTCGGGCCGCGTGCCGTCGCCGGTGGCGGCGAGCTCGAGCAGCTCGCGGTAGCGCTTCGTCGCCTGCTCCTTCCGCCCCGCCCGCGCCGCCGCCTGCGCCGCGCCCGCCACCCCGTTGAACCGGCGGGGGTAGATCGCGAGCGACGCCTCGTAGGCCGCCAGCGCCTCCTCCGGACGCCCGCTCTCGAGCAGCGCGTCGGCCAGCAGCTCGCGGATCGGCAGGATCGCCCCCGGGCTCACCGGGTGCTTGCCGAGCGAGTCCTCGCGGGCGGCGGCGAGGGTCAGCAGGCGGATCGCCTCCTCCTTCTCGCCGCGGGCGAACGCGACCAGCCCCAGCGCCGCCTGGCGCTGCAGCCCCATCTGGTCGGCGAAGTAGCGGAAGCGCGGGTCGGTGGCCTTCGCCGACAGCTCCTGCAGACGGTCGGCCGCCGCGACCGCGGCGGCGAGGTCGCCGCTGCGCGCCGCGCCGACCGCGCGGGCGTAGGCGAGATGCCCCTCGGCGAACGGGAGCCGGTCCCAGAACGGCATCGGCGGCGGCGTCAACGCCATCGCCTCCTTCCACTGACGGCGCTCGAGCGCGTAGCGGGCGGGCATGGCGCCGAACGCGTAGCCGACCGTGAAGTCGGTCTCGGGGTGGGTCTTGCGGATCTCCCGCAGCCGGTCGAGCACGCGCCGGGCCTCGCGGTCCTGCCCGGACTGGAGGTGCCCGTAGATCAGGTAGTCGAGCGCGTGCAGCTCCTCGGACGAGGCCGCGTCGGGATGGTGGCGGGCCGCGTACGCGCGGGCGGCCCGGGCCGAGGCGCGGTTCGAGGCGATGTTCTCGACCCACATGCCGAGCCGCGTATAGATGTGGGACGGCATGTGGAGCGCGTGCGGCACCCACGGCTGCATCGCCGCGTACGCGTTGGCGGCCGGCAGACCCTTCGCCGCCAGCGGCGGGAAGTCGTAGCTGTGGATCAGGTAGTGGGCGAGCCCGGGATGGTCGGGCCGCTCCGCGTAACGCTGCTCGAGGATCCCCGCCGCCCGGTTCTGGTTCGCGAGCGCGGGGTCCCCCGGCGGGGCGGTGCCGAGCAGCGCGAGCGCCAGGAACGCCGCGGCGTCGGTGTCCTCGGGATGCCGACCGGCCACCTGCTCGATCTCGCGCAGGAAGCAGGCCGCCCGCCCCTTCGGGTCCGCCAGCCGCGGCCCGTGACAGGACTGCTCCGCGGCGGCGGCGCCGGGGGCGATCACCGGCTCGTCGAGCCCCTCGTAGTACGCCTGGATCGCGCGCACGTAGCCGCGCTCGCGCCCGTCCTGCTTCGCGGCGGCGACCGCCCGCGCGGCGGCCGCGCGCCCGGCCGCCATCTCGGCCGAGTCCGGCGCGGTCCACAGGGGATGCCAGTAGCTCATCGCCACGCCCCAGTGGGCCATCGCGCACTGCGGGTCCTGCTCGGCGACCGCGGCGAAGACGCGGCGCGCCTCCGGGTAGAAGAACGAGTGGAGCAGCGCGAGGCCGCGCTCGAACTCCTTCTGCACGGCCGGGTCGCAGGTGGTCGGGAAGCTCACCGAGCCGACCTTGCTCAGGTCCCCGAGCGCGGGGGTGGTGGACGAGGGGCCCGCCGCACCGACGGGGGCGACGAGCAGGATCAGCAGGGCGACGACGGATGACGGCAGATGGCGACGCATGACGGTTCCTCCCCGGGCCCGGGCCGGACCCGCGCTCCACTGATAGCACGTCGCGGACCTCGGCGCATGTGGAGACTCGCGCGCCCGGCGCCCGGGTCCGCGGCGGTGCGGCGGGCGCGGGTTGCGTCCGGTCCCGTCGCGGGCGAGGATGGCCCGGCCCGCCGTCGCGCCACCGGCGCGCGGCCGGCGGGCGACCGTCCCGGGGAGGCGCCGTGTCCGAACGAGTCACGCACGATGTCGCGATCGTCGGGCTCGGCGCCATGGGGAGCGCCGTGGCCCGCGAGCTGGCCCGGCGCGGCCGCTCGGTGGTCGGGTTCGACCGCTTCGCGCCGCCGCACGCGCTCGGCTCCTCGCACGGGCGCAGCCGGATCATCCGCGAGGCCTACTTCGAGCACCCGGCGTACGTCCCGCTCGTCCGCCACGCCTGGCGGCTGTGGGAGGAGCTCGAGCGCGAGAGCGGCGCGACGCTGCTCCTGCGCACGGGCGGCCTCATGGTCGGCCCGCCGGACGGTGCGGTCGTGACCGGCGCGCTGGCGAGCGCGCGCGAGCACGGCCTGCGGCACGAGCTGCTCGACGCCGGGGCGGTCACCCGCCGGGTGCCCGCGCTGCGGCCCGCGCCCGGGATGGTCGCGGTCTGGGAGCCCGACGCCGGGGTGCTGTTCCCCGAGGCCGCGATCGCCGCCGCGCTCGCCTCCGCCCGCCGGCACGGGGCGACGCTGCACCTCGACGAGCCGGTGACCGGGTGGCGGGACGACGGGGCGGGCGTGACGGTCACGACCGGGCGGCGCACCTGCCGCGCCGCGCACCTGGTGCTCTCGGCCGGGGCGTGGATGGACGCGCTCGCGGCGGGGAGCGGGGTCCCGCTCGCGGTCGAGCGGGTCGCCCTGTTCTGGTTCGAACCCGCCCGCGAGGCCGCCGCGTTCGACCCCGACCGCTTCCCGATCTTCATCCTCGAGCACGCCCGGGACCGGTGCATCTACGGCTTCCCGCGCCTCGACGGGGCGGTCAAGCTGGCGCGCCATCACGAGGGCGCGCCCGCCGATCCCGACCGACCCCGCCACGGGGTCGCGCCGGAGGAGGTCGAGGCGATGCGGGCCTCGTTCCGCCCGTACCTCCCGTGGGCGGACGGTCCGCTCACGGAGACGGCGGTGTGCCTCTACACGAACACCCCGGACGGGCACTTCGTGATCGGCCCGGACCCGCGGCACCCGGCGGTGACGCTGGTGAGCGCCTGCTCCGGCCACGGGTTCAAGTTCGCGCCGGCGATCGGCGAGGTGGTCGCCGACCGCGTCGAGGGGCGCCCGCCGGCATTCGACCTCGGCCTGTTCGCGCCGCGGCGCTTCGAGGACGCGGCGGGGAGCGCCCCGCGCTACTCGGGGAGCTGAACCAGCCGCGCACGCTCGGCCAGCTCGTTCTTGAACAGCTCCTTGATCGCCAGCTCGGCGTCCCGGCGCCTCGTGAACGGGCCGACGACCACGCGGTACGGCTGGCCGTGGCTCTTGGTGACGACCCGCACCGGGAGCCTGCTCCCCTTCGTGACCCGCCGCAGGACGAGATCGGCGCTCTCGGGCTCGGCGAACGCGGCGATCTCGAAGCCGTAGGCTGGACGGCTCACGACGTCCGCCCGGTCGGCCGGCTCCGGCGCACGCGCCGGCGTCGCCCGCTCGGGGACGCGCGGGGGCGGCGTGCCGGGATCGAGACGGGCGCCGGCGTGCACGGTCCCGGACGGCGCGGGCCGCGGCTCGTCCACCGCGGCGGGGGGTGGCTCGACCCGCGCGTCGGCGGACGGGGCCCCGGGCGACTCCGGCACCGGTCTCCAGTAGCCGGTCGACATCAGGACGACGACCAGCAACCCGACCAGCAGCAGCGTGGCGCCCAGCTCCTGCGCGCTCTCGGAACGCGGCAGCCAGGGCCTGATCGGGTCGTTGTGTATTCCAGATTTCGTTTTGGAATAACCCGCTGATCGGGATCTTACGCTTCCCTTACCGTGCCCTTACGCGTTTTTCGGCCGGTGCGCCTTATGCTGGACGCATAGAGGTTCACCCATGACCAAACACAAGGGCCGATTTGAAACCAGACTCTTCGCCAACGGCAATCGCCGCGCCAAGATTTTCGACTTCCAGGTGAACAGCTCCAAGCTGGAGGCCAACCACCTGGACTATCTGGGCGGGGAACCGGTGCCGTTCCTGCTGCAGCACCCGAAGAACACGGTTCTGTTGTTCGGGACGGCGAGCGGGACGGGATCC
>CAZKQE010000002.1:0-34174 GCA_964554725.1 uncultured bacterium | reverse complement strand
ATTCAACTCCTACGGCTCGCGTCGCGGCAACGACCTGGTCATGGTGCGCGGCACGTTCGCCAACATCCGGCTCAAGAACCTGCTCGTGCCGGGCAGCGAGGGCAACATCACGGTGCACTTCCCGAGCGGCGCGCAGGTGCCCATCTTCGACGCCAGCGAGCAGTACCGGGCGGCCGGCACGCCGCTCGTGGTGCTGGCCGGCGAGGAGTACGGCACCGGCAGCTCGCGCGACTGGGCGGCCAAGGGCACGCTGCTGCTGGGCGTGCGCGCGGTGCTGGCCGAGAGCTACGAGCGCATCCACCGCTCGAACCTGGTGGGGATGGGCGTGTTGCCGCTCCAGTACGAGCGCGGCCAGACCGCCGAGAGCCTGGGGCTCAGCGGCCGCGAGGTGTTCGACATCGGCGGGCTGGGCGGGGAGCTGTCGCCGCGGCAGCGGGTGCGCGTGTCCGCGCGCCGCGAGGACGGCTCGGTGCTGACGTTCGACGCGCTTGGGCGCCTCGACAGCCCGGTCGAGGTGGACTACTTCCGCAACGGCGGCATCCTCCAGACCGTGATGCGGAACCTGGTCCGCGGCTGAGCGGGCCCGGGCCCGCCGCGCGGGATTGCCGGGCGGGCGGCGAGGGATTACCCTGCGGCGTCCGCGTCCCGCCGTGCGTCCGCCCGCCCCGGAGGTCCGCATGCCCGCGTCCCCGCCCCCGCCCGGTCCCGACCGGCGCCGGTTCCTGAAGACCGTCGGCGTCGCCGGCCTCGCGGCCGCGATCGCCCCCTCGGCGCTCGCGCAGTCCGCCGGCCCGCGTCCGGCCGGGTCGCCGGCGCCGGCGGACTCCGCCGCGGCGCCCGCGCCGCCCGCACCGCCCGAGATCTCGGACGACGCGCGCTCGCTGGCCGAGATCGTGCGGCGCCGCTACGGAGCGCATCTCACGCCGGAGCAGCTCGAGGCGGTGACCCGCGAGCTGAACAACCGCGTCCAGGGCGGCCGTCGCCTGCGCGAGAGCCGGCTCGCGAACGGGGACGAGCCCGACGTCACCTTCCGGGCCTGAGGCGGCGATGATCGACGACGCGGTGTTCTTCCTGCCGGTGCGCGAGCTGGCGGCCCGCATCCGCGCCCGCCGGCTCTCGCCGGTCGAGCTGACGGCGGGATGCCTCGAGCGGCTCGAGCGGCTCGGCCCGCGCTACCACGCGGTGATCACCGTGATGCGCGAGAGCGCGCTGGCCGAGGCGCGCGCGGCGGAGCGCGAGCTGGCGGCCGGGCGCGACCGCGGGCTCCTGCACGGGATCCCCTACGGCGCCAAGGACCTGGTCGCCACGAAGGCGGCGCCCACGACCTGGGGCGCGGCGCCCTACCGCGAGCAGCGGTTCGACTACGACGCCACCGTGGTCGAGCGCCTGCGCGCGGCGGGCGCCGTGCTGTGCGCCAAGCTGGCGATGGTGGAGCTGGCGGGCGGCATGGGCTACAACCACGCCGACGCCTCGTTCACCGGTCCCGGCCTGACGCCGTGGGACACGCGCTTCTGGAGCGGCGGCTCCTCGAGCGGTCCCGGCGCCGCGGTGGCCGCGGGGCTGGTGCCGTTCGCGATCGGCTCCGAGACCTCGGGCTCCATCCTCACCCCGTCCGCGTTCTCGGGCGTGACCGGGCTGCGCCCGACCTACGGGCTCGTCAGCCGCCACGGCGCGATGGCGCTGTGCTGGACCCTCGACAAGCTGGGCCCGATGGCGCGCGGCGCGGACGACTGCGCGATCGTGCTGGCGGCGATCGCCGGACGCGACCCGCGCGACGACAGCACCGTCGCGCGCGGCTTCACCTGGCGCCGGGTCGAGCCGCCCGCCGGCCGGGTGCGCGTCGCGGTCCCGGCCGGGGTCACGGAGAAGGTCCAGCCCGAGGTGCGCGAGCGCTTCGAGGCGTCGCTCGAGGCGCTGAAGGGCACGATCGAGGTGACGCGCGATGTCGCGTGGCCCGACCTGCCGTGGGGTCCGGCGGTCTCGGCGATCGTCGGCGCCGAGGGCGCCAGCGCCTTCCTCGACCTGATCGAGAGCGGCCGCGTGAAGGAGCTGACCTGTCCGCGCGACCGCCACGGCGGCTACGCGGGCACCCTGATCCCCGCCGTGGACTACCTGCACGCGATGCGGCTGCGGCGGCCGATGAAGCGGGCGGTCGCGGCCCTGTTCGAGCGCTTCGACGTCATCGCCTCGCCGACGCGCTCGACCGTCGCCTACCCGACCGACCGCAACTTCGAGGACGCCTATCCCGGGGTGAGCGGCGGCCCGGCGCTGATCCCGGCCGGGAACCTGTGCGGCCTGCCGGCGCTGGCGCTGCCGAACGGACTGGGCGAGAACGGCCTGCCGACCTCGATCACGTTCATGGGGCCCGCGTTCTCCGAGGACGCCCTGACCCGGCTCGGCTGCGCGTACCAGGCCCGCACCGACTGGCACCTGAAGCGACCGCCGGCCGCCTGAGGGCGGCGGCCGGTCCCCCCTCACGAGGAGGTCCCACGATGAAGCGCACGACGACGTCCCCGCTCGCCCGGTCCCTCACCCTGGTCGCCGCGACGGCCGCGCTCGTCGCGCTGTGCGGGTGCGGGAACCCGGTGGACCGGCTGCTCGCCGACGAGGCCCTGCGCACGCAGCTGTGGGACCGGATCGCCGGCGATCCGGCCCTCGCCGGCCAGGTCGTGGACCGCCTGCTCGGCGCCGACTCGACCCGCGCGGCGCTGCTCGACCGCCTGATGACCGGTGGCGGCTCGCGGCAGGCGGTGCTGACCCGCGTCGCGACGGACCGCAGCATGATGGAGGGCGCGATCCAGTTCGCCGTCCAGGACACGGCGATGCGCGGCCACCTGATGACCCTGTTCCGCGGCATGCAGATGGCGAGCGCCCCGCAGTGACGGTGCCCGCCGGGCGCGCGGACGCCGGCCGTCCGGGCCGCTGACGTGCTCGACACCCTGCGGAGGCTGCTCGCGGGCGGTCCGGCGCAGGCCGCCCCCGCGGCCGCGGCCGGCTCCCCGGACCACGAGGTGCGGCTCGCCGCCTGCGCGCTGCTGCTCGAGCTGGCGCACGCCGACGACGAGTTCTCGCCCGCCGAGCGCCGGCACGTCGAGGAGGCGATCGTGCGCCACTTCGGCGTCGACCGCGCGGGTGCGGTCGAGCTGATGGCGCTCGCCCAGGACCGGCTGGGCGAGGCGACCGACCTCCATCAGTTCACGTCGGTGATCGCCCGCCACTACGACGAAGGGCAGCGCATGGTGCTCGCCGAGGTGCTGTGGCGGGTGGTCTACGCCGACGGCGAGCTCTCGCGCCACGAGTCCTATCTCATGCGCAAGCTGGCGAACCTGCTCGAGCTGCGGCCCGGCTACCTGGCCGCGGCGCGCCGGCGGGCGGCGCCGGACGAAGCGGAGCCGGGCGGGGCGGAACCGGGCGGGGCGTAGGGGTCGGGCGCGGCGCCGGCGGGGCTCAGCCGATGGTGGCGAGCGCCTCGCGCAGCTCCCGCGAGCTGGCGACCCGGTGCTTGGCCGCCGAGACCTGGATCAGGGTCCGCACCACGTCCGCCGAGGGCTCGACGCCGTGGCTGCGCAGCATGTCGCGCAGCTTCGGGACCAGCCCGGCGACGGCGGCCGGGAGCTGCTGCGGATCGCCGCTGTAGTTCACGCGCAGGTAGTCGCCCACCATCGCGTGCACCGACTCGAACAGCCGGCTGCGGTCCCCGCCCGGCAGCACCAGCCCGAGCAGTCCGCCGCTCATGCGGCGGATGACCAGCGCGATGACGACCGCGTCGACGACCACGAACAGGGCGAGGGCGATCCAGAAGATCGGGGACATCCGGCACCTCCGGGGAACCGCGCGGGGGGACTCCTCCGGTTATCGGCGGGCCGGCGGCCGCTCTGCAGTCGCGGCGAGGCGCCCGGGCGGGCTCACGGACGCCGCCGCCAGGCGGCTCGGGTCTGGACCACGACCGGGACCAGCAGGGCCAGCGCGCCGAGCGGGGCGAGCGCGATGCCGAGCCCCGGGTCGCCCTCGAAGTGCACCAGGCCCCCGAGCAGGAACCCCAGCGGCATCAGCACGCTGCCGGCGATCAGGGACCACGACGCGCGCGATCGCGCCGCGCCCGGGACCCCGGGAGCCTCCGCCCAGCGGACGTAGACGAGGTTGAGCATCGCCAGCAGCGCGCCGTGGAAGTGGGCGAGCGTCACCAGCTCGCGGCGCAGGGGGTCCAGCAGGTAGCCGGGCACCTTGAACCCGTGGAAGGTCTCGAGTGCCAGGCCCATGCCCATCCAGACCAGCAGCGCCGTCCAGCCGAACCGGCGGTGCCGCGCGGCGAGCCCCTCGTCGCCCGGCCCGGCGCCCGCCACCGGCTCCTTCCGCGTCCCCATGCGTCTCACTCCCCGATCGCGATCGCGCTGCGGGCCTGCCGAGCCGTGAGCGCGGCGACCGTGGCTTCGATGGGCATCAACTCCGCGTCGAGCGGCACCGCGGGGCCCGGGTGCGGGATGCGCCGCCGGTCGAGCGCCCGCCACCACGCCCAGGCGCGCGCGACCGCCGCCGCGCGGTCGTCGGCGTCGGCAAGATAGTCGAATTCCGGCAGCGGCGCCGGGAACCCCGGGGCCGCGGCCCGCGCCCGCCGGTGCAGGCTCTGCAGCCCCCGCCACGCGAAGTGCCGCACCGCGGGATAGCGGTCCTCGAGCGTGACGAGCAGGAACGGCACCGCCCACAGGCGGGCGACCGCGTCCGTCGTCGCCGCCGGCCCGCCGCACAGCGCGTTCACCGCCACCGCCCGCTGGACGACGTCCCCCGCGAGCAGCGCGCGCACGCTCTCGGCGGTCTCGAACCCGCCCCCCGCCGGCGGCGCGGCCGGGGCCCCGCCGTACTGCCGCCGGGCGGCGGAGTCGGCCCACGCCGCGGTGCGGTCGGTGTGGCACAGCGTGCAGGCGTCGGGCATCTCGAACCGCCACGCGCGCGCGGGATCGGGGCTCGTGATCCGGTGGCTGGGATGGATCGCCAGCAGCCCGTAGGTGGTGGGCGGCATGTGGCAGGCGTAGCAGTCGCTGCCGGCGCCCTCCGGTTCGTGATGGGTGTGGGCCCGCACGTCGCGGCCGATCGCCGCGTGGCACTGCAGGCATCCGGTCGGCCCGCGCATCTCGGTGTGGATCATGCCGCGCGGGTCGCCGCCGTGCATGTCGTGGCACGAGACGCAGGTCAGGTCGCTGTCGCGATGCCCGTCGGAAAGGAGCAGACCCTGGTACTCGTACGCGGTGAGGCGCGGGGTGCCGTCGCGCCAGAACCGCGCGCTCAGGTCGACGCCCGGCAGGTCGGTGTGGGCCGCGAGCGGGGTCGTGAAGGTCGAGAGGTCGTCGCCGGCGGTGTACGGGTCGCCGACCAGCAGGAACTCGGCGAGCCGCTGCGGCGGCTCCGGCAGCCGCTGGCCGTGACAGTGTCCGCACAGCTGGATGCTGCGGGCCGGGGTGAGCTCGTTCGGCGACAGGATCGTCGGGTCGCGGTCGCCGAGGTGGAGCAGATAGCGGCGCACGGGGTCGGCGTTGCGTCGCACGTGGAGGGCGGCCGGGCCGTGGCACGCCTCGCAGGCGATGCCCAGCTCCTCGACCCGCGGATCGAAGGTGTCGGTCGCCTCGTCGTAGCGCGGCTGCGCCTTCACGTTGTGGCAGAAGATGCAGTTGTTGTCCCAGTCCGCCCGATGGGTGTTGAAGTCCGATCCGTCCGGGTGCAGGAAGCCGCCGTTGAGGTGGATCCAGCGGCGCTCCTCGATGTCCCAGGCGAGCGGCAGGCGCACGTGCCGGCGGCCGATCCGCGCCACGTACTGCTGGATGCGCCGGGAGCCGACGGTCATCACCACCTCGTGCCGCTCGATCGCTCCGTCGGGGGAGAGGGTCGCGATGAAGTGGCGGTCGCCCTCGCGCGTGAAGCGCGACGTGACCCCCTGGTAGGTGAGGCTCGCGTCCTCGAAGTCGCCCACCACCGCGGCGCGGTCCGCGCGCCGGGTCATCGTGCGGTGGAAGGTGCGGTGCCAGCTCTCGAAACGTCCCGGATGGCACGGGACGCAGGTCGCCGAGGTGGCGTAGCGGACGCCGGGCAGGTGGACCGGGGTCCGCGTCTCGCGGGCGACGTCGCGCACGCGCGCGACCCCCAGCGTGGCGAGGGCGAGCGCGCCGGCGACGGCGATCAGAGTCCGCGGGCGGGGGCGCATGGATCGTCGGGGTCTCCGGGGCCGGCGGGAGGCGGGGGCGGGCGCAGCGTAGCAGGCCCCGGCCGGCGACCGCCGCCCGCGCGCGCGGGCCGGCCGCCGGGTGCGGGCGGCGGGACGGGGCCGGCAGAGCGCTCCGAGACCCACTCCGAACCGGCCCGGCTTGATTTTCCTAACGCCATGGTGCGCAATCGGTTGCCTGTCTCCAGCGGACCCGCCCGGGCGCCGGCTCAAGCCCCGGTCAACCCGGCGGCGGGAGGCTCTCCGCGTCCCGGGGCCGCCGCGCGCGTCGCGCCGGCGGCGCCCGGCATGTCCCCGGCGACCGGCGACCGTGTCCGCCTTCCGCAGGCGAACGCGCCGCCGGCGCACCCCACTGGAGGAGGCCCGTCATGACCCCGAGGATCGGGACTGGATTCGACCGGTTCCCCCGGTCGCTCGCGCTGGCGCTGCTCGGCCTGGCGCTCTCGCTCACCGTCCCCCTGCCGGCGCACGCCTCGATCCGTCCCGAGGACGCCGCCCGGGTCGGACGCGCGCGCCCGATCGCGCCCGAGTCGGGCGCCCGGCTGGTCGAGAGCGCCGTGCGCTTCGCGTTCGAGCTCCCGGTCGGCGCCCGCCAGCCGCGGCTGGTGCTCTCGCGCGCGGCCTTCGACCCCGCCGGCTGGACCGCCGTCCCCGCGGGGGAGGGGTTCGTGGTGCGGGACCTGACCGGGCCGCTGCTGTCCCTCGCCGATGCCGGCCTGCGGGTCGAGGCGCCGACCGCCCTCTGGTGGGCGGTCGCCCACGTCGACGGGGCCACCGGCGCGCTGCGGGTCAGCGAGGTGCGCTCGTTCACGGCCGAGCCGCGTTTCATGAACCGGGTCGCCGCCTCGCCCTACCTGCGCGAGTCGCGGCGCGGGACGGTCGGGGCCGCGGACCGCACGGCGGCCGCCTCCGCGGACGCCTCGTCGCCGCCCCGCATCCGGCTGTCCGCCGGCTACGAGTTCGCGCCGGCCGAGGGTCTGCCCGAGGTGCCGGCCGGGCTGCGCGCGGCGACGGACGGGGGCGACCCGGCGTCGATCCGTGCCTACCTGGTCCAGTTCTCCGCCATGCCGACCGCGAAGGACGTCGCCCGCATCACCGCGGCCGGCGGCGCCGTCCACACCTACATCCCCGACCACGCCTACCTCGTGCGCATGACCGCGGCGGCCGCCGCCCGGCTGGCGGCCGAGCCCGGCGTGGCGTGGGTGGGCGACTGGCAGCCGGCGTACAAGGTGAGCCCGGTCGCCGGCCCCGGCGGCCCGGGGCCGCAGCGCTACACCGTCCTGCTGTTCCCCGACGCGGACCTCGCCGCCACCGCGGCGGGCCTGACCGCGCTCGGCGTGACGCTGGTGGACACCTGGGACAACGGCATCAACAAGATGGTTCGCTTCGAGGCCGCGCCGGCGCTGCTGCCGGCGGTGTCGGCGCGGGCCGAGGTCGCCTGGGTGGAGCCGGTGGTGCCGCTCGAGCTCTACAACGACCAGGCGCAGTGGGTGGTGCAGACGAACCTGAACGGCAACCGGCGCGTCTGGGACATGGGGATCCGCGGGGAAGGGCAGATCGTGATGACCTCGGACAGCGGCATCCAGGTGGACCACGAGATGTTCGTGGACCCGCTGGTGCCGATCGTGGACTTCGGCGACTACCCGACCCACCGCAAGATCATCGGCTACAAGAAGGGGTCGAACAACCCGGCGGTCGAGTTCGGCGACCATCCCGGCGCGGTGTTCCACGGCACCCACACCGCCGGGACCGTGCTGGGCAACGACGCCCCCTCGGGAGGCGCGATCCCGTTCGACGGCATGGCGCCCGAGGCGAAGATGTACTTCATGGACATCGGCGGCACCACGCTGCTGAACGGCGTGGACGCATTCCCGGACCTCAACGACCTGTACCAGCCGGCCTACGCCGGCAACGCCGCCGGTGGCGCGCGGGTCTCCTCGCACTCCTGGGGCGGGGCGGTGTCCGGGGCCTACACGCTCCACGCGATGACCACGGACCAGTTCCTGTGGAACCACCCCGACTTCTACGCGGCGTTCGCGACCGGGAACTCGGGGACCGCGGGCTCGGTCGGCTCGCCGGCCACGGCGAAGAACTCGACCGGGGCGGGCGGGACGCAGAACGGCACCTCGACCGGCATCTACACCTCGACCAGCCGCGGTCCCTGTCAGGACTCCCGTCGCAAGCCCACCTTCTGCAGCCCGGCGGTGAGCCTGATCTCCGCCAGCGGCACGCCGGGATCGTATGCGCCGCTCTCCGGCACCTCGATGGCGTGTCCGTCGGGGACCGGGGCGATCACGCTCATCCGCCAGTACTGCACCGAGGGCTGGTACCCGACCGGCACCAAGGTGCCGGCGAACGGGTTCACGCCCTCGGCCGCCCTGCTCAAGGCGATGGGCATCAACGCGGCGGCGAACGTCGTCACCGGCTTCACCGCCCCCGACCACAACGTCGGCTACGGCAAGATCGTCGCCGACGAGGTGCTCTACTTCGCCGGGGACGCGCGCAAGCTGCTGCTGGTGGACCACACGGAGGGCCTGGGCGCGGGGCAGTTCGTCGAGTACCAGGTCAACGTGGTCGACGGCGGGGTGCCGCTCGAGGTCTCGCTGTGCTGGACCGACTTCCCGGGCAACCCGGCGGCGGCCGTGCAGCTGGTCAACAACCTGAACCTGACGGTGAGCCGTGGCGCGACCAGCTACAAGGGCAACGTGTACGCGGCGGGTCTCTCGGTGACCGGCGGCAGCCATGACAACCGCAACGTCGAGGAGGCGGTGCTGGTGGGGGCCCCGGCGACCGGGATCTGGACCATCCGCATCGACGCGGCGGCGGTGCCGATGGGGCCGCAGCCGTTCGGTCTGTGCGTCACCGGCGGCGTCGGCACCGACGCCGGGACGCTGGCGCTGGACCGCGCCGAGTACGGCTCGACCGGGACCGTGGAGCTCCGCGTCACCGACACGAACGCCGGCCCCAGCGTGAACGTCAGCCTGGTCTCGGACACCGAGACCACGCCGCTGGTCGTCACCCTGTCCGGCGCGAACGGGCTCTACTCCGGCGCCGTCACCCTCACCCCGGCGGACGTCTCGACCGTGGACGGCCTGCTGTCGGTCGCCCACGGCGACCAGATCACCGCCACCTACGTGGACGCGTCGCCGGCGGCCACCCTCCAGGCGGGGGCGCAGGTGAGCCTGGCGACGCCGATCATCACGAACGTGCGGGCGCTGCCGCAGGGCAGCGGCCGCGTGCAGATCGCCTGGGATACCCACCTCAACGCCTCCTCGCGGGTCTACTACGGCCTGACGCCGGCGCTCGAGCTGGGCGCGGTCGACGGCCCGGGTCACCCGCTCGCCCACACCGTGGACCTGACCGGTCTCACGCTGGGCGCCACCTACTACTACGACGTCGAGTCGGTGTCGCTGAGCGGGAACCTGGTGCGCGACGACCTCGGCGGCCAGCACTACCGGTTCACGGCCAAGGCGCGCGGCGACGTGCTCCTGGTGCTGGGGGCGGACGGCTTCGAGCGCACGGTCACGTGGGAGAGCGCGCTGCAGGCGAACGGCATCGACTACGACCTGTGGGGCGAGGCGCTGGCGAACGACCCGCCGCTCGGGAACCTCGCCTCGGGCCTGCGCGCCTACCAGGCGGTGCTGTGGCAGCCCGGCCTCGAGGCCTATCCCGCCTTCAGCGACGCCGCGCGCACGCGCATCACCGACTACCTCGACGGCGGCGGCCGGCTGATGGTGAACGGCCACGACATCGCCTGGGGGCTCTCGGACCCGACCTCGCCCGCCTTCACTCCCGACCGCCGGCTGTGGGTCGAGACCACGCTGCGGGCGCAGTACCAGGCGGACCCCGCCACCTGGTCGCAGGCGATCGGCATTGCCGGCGACCCGATCACCGGGGGCTACACGACTGGGATCCCCTACACGCCGGTCCGCAGCGGCGGGGCCGGCGACGAGGTGGACATCCATCCGCTCGCCGGCGGCATCGGCAGCTACACGCTGCTGAACGCGGGCGGCGACGCCACGCCCGACCACGTCGCGTTCCGCTGGGAGAGCGCGACGCCGAACGGCAGCGCCGGCACCGCCTTCTGGGGCGGGCTGCCGTCGCGGCTGGCGAACTTCTTCCTCGAGTTCACGGCGCTGGCGCCGCCGTTCAACGCCGCGAGCGCCACCCGCAACGACCTGCTCGGCAAGACCGTGCTGTGGCTGCTGGGCCGGCCGCGGCCGACGGTCGAGATCACCGCGCCCAACGGCGGCGAGGTGGTGACCGCGGGCGCGGTGGACATCACCTGGAACGAGACCGCCGGACCGGGGCGCGCGATCGTCTCGCGCACGCTCGAGATGTCGCTGGACGGCGGATCCTCCTGGCAGCCGCTGGCGACCGGGGTGGGTCCCGGCCCGTACAGCTGGGACCTCTCCGCGGTCCCCAACACGGTCGGCGCCCGGGTGCGCATCCGGGTGACGGACGACGGGACGCCGGCGCTCTCGGCCGGCGACGCGTCGAACGCGGACTTCGCGCTCCAGCGCGCGGGCGGGGACCTGCAGGGTCCGATCGTCGTCGCCGGCTCGATCGCCGCCAGTCCCAACCCGATCGTGCGGCCCGACCCCGCCACGCTGGTGGCGCGGATCAGCGACCAGAACACCGGGTCCGGCACCGTCGCCGCGGCCGAGTGGTCGATCGGCGACTCGCCGGCCCCGGCCGGGAGCGGGACGCCGATGTCGGGCGCGTTCGGCGCCCAGACCGTGGACGTCTCGATCGGTCTCGACACGACGCCGTTCTCGCCCGGCGTGCGCCGTCTGTGGGTGCGCGGGCGCGACACCCAGGGCAACTGGGGGCCGGCCTCCTCGCGCGAGGTGCAGGTGAACGGGCCGCCGGTGGTGGCCGTCGAGGGCGGGGCGCCGCCGGTCGCGTTCCTGGCCCAGAACGCCCCCAACCCGGCCGCCGGACCGACCTCGATCTCCTTCGGCCTTCCGCGGCCGGGCGAGGTCACGCTCGACATCTACGACGCGCAGGGGCGGCAGGTGCGGCGGATCGCGGGCGGCATGCACGACGCCGGCATCCACCGCGCGACCTGGGACGGGCGGGACGAGAGCGGGATGCGGGCGCGCTCGGGGCTCTACTTCTATCGCCTCGTCACCCCCGAGGGCCGCTTCGAGCGGCGCCTCGCCCTGCTCCGCTGAGCGACGCGGGCCCCGCCCGGGCCCGGTCGCGGGCACCGCGGCCACCCCTCGGGGTGGCCGCGCCCGTGCTCGCCCGACGGGGACCGTCCGGCGCGCTCAGCCGCCCGGCGGGGCGGGGGACTCGGCGGGCACCACCCCCCCCTCGCGCCGCTCCGTGCGGCGGATGAACGCGTGTGCGTAGCCGCGCCCGATCCGCTCCTCGGCGAGCAGCCGGTGTAGGTCGTCCACCCCCGTCACCGCCTCGCCGGCGAAGCCCACGACCAGGTCGCCCTCGCGCAGGTCGGCCGCGCTCGCCGGGCTGCCGGGCTCGACGTGGAGGACCAGCATGCCGCTGTCGGCGGGGAGCCGGTGGTGGAGCACCAGCCGCCGCTGGATCCGCGCCGTCTGACCGCCCAGTCCCAGGTACCCGCGCCGGATGCGGCCGCGCTGGATGAGCCGGCTCGCCACCCAGCGCGCGGTGTTCACCGGGATCGCGAAGCACAGCCCCTGCGCCGGCAGGATCACCGCGGTGTTGACGCCGACGATCTCGCCGCGGGCGTCCACCAGCGGCCCGCCCGAGTTGCCGGGGTTCAGCGCGGCGTCGGTCTGCACGATGTTGTCCATGAGCCGGCCCGAGCGCGAGCGCAGCGAGCGGCCGACGGCGCTCACCACCCCGGCGGTCACGGTCGCCTGGAACCCGAGCGGGTTGCCGATCGCGATCACCAGCTGGCCGACCCGCAGCCGCGCCGAGTCCCCGAGCGCCGCGGCGGCGAGGTCGTCGCCGGCGACCCGGATGACCGCCAGGTCGGTGTCGGGGTCGTCCCCGACCAGCGTGGCCTCGAGGTGGCGCCCGTCCTGCACCGTCACCTCGAGGCGGCGCGCGCCGTGGACGACATGGCTGTTCGTGAGGATCAGGCCGTCGGGCGTGAACAGGAAGCCCGAGCCGCTGCCCCCGCGCGGGCGCGGG
Source organism: uncultured bacterium (assembly GCA_964554725.1). Taxonomy (GTDB): domain Bacteria; phylum Eisenbacteria; class RBG-16-71-46; order RBG-16-71-46; family RBG-16-71-46; genus WS-11. Next base: position 21,840 of record CAZKQE010000002.1, on the reverse strand, counting down.
CCGCGTCGCGATCCGGCGGGCGGCTCGATGCCGTGGACCTCGATGTTGACCACCGCGGGCCCGACGCGCTCGACCGCGCCGACCACGGCGCTCGAGTAGGCGTCGAGCAGCGCCGCCTCGTCGGGCGGCGGGGGCCCGGCGGCCGCACCGGCGGCGGAGCGGTCGCGGGGTTCGGGAGCCGATGCGATCGGGGTCGCTGCGACGGTCATGGCGGGTCGTCCCTCCGGGTCCGGGGTGAGCCCCTTGGATGCGCGGGGGGCCGTCCCGGTTGCCGGGTCGCCCGCCGGGCGGGCGGCGGGCCCTCAATCCCCGCCCCGCCCCGGCCGATACCCGGGGACGGGGCGGCCGTGCCCCGGGAGGGTCCATGCCCGACTACGTCGACAAGCTGCGCGTCACCGTGTGGCTCTCGGTGGCGGGGGGGCCGCCGGTCGAGGGAGCGCTCGCGCTGCTCGCGCACTCCGCCTTCCACGCCGGTCCCGAGAACCTGCTCGAGCTGCTCGAGCCGGGCGACGGCTTCCTGCCGTTCGAGCGGCTCGCCGACGACGCCGTGGTGCTGCTCGCGCGGCCCCACATCCGCTGGGTCATGGCGGGTCCCGAGGTGGATCCGGACCTGATCGGGCCGCTGGCGCACCCCACCGTACGCGAGGAGCGGGTGCGGGTGTGCATGGCGGACGGTGAGACCTTCGAGGGGTCGCTTCAGGTGGCCCTGCCGGAGCCGCTGAACCGCGTCTCGGACTACCTGAACGGCCCCGGCCGGTTCTTCCCGCTGGCGACGCGGCAGGGCACCTTCCTGGTGCGCAAGGGGGCCGTGCGCGAGGTGTTCCTCTACGCCGCCTCGCCGGTCCCGCTCGCGGACGACCTCGCCGCCTGACCGCGCGGCGCGGCCGGCGGCCCACGCCGCGCACCGCCCGGATGTAGCACCGCAGTCAATGGCACACCTCAACGCCGCAGTGACCATGACACCCCGCGCGGCGCGGCCGGCGGCCCACGCCGCGCACCGCCCGGATTGCGGCCCTCGACCGGCCGCGCTAGCATCGGCCCATCCCGCCGTCCGCCGAGTCCCCGCCGATGGAGCCACCCGACCCATGCCCGTCCCCCAGCCCGCGCGCCTCAAGCCGGGCGTGACCCTCGATGCCCTGCCGGGGCCGCGGGCGGGCGACGCCGTCCCGCGCCCCGGCGAGGGGGCCACGATCCGCGGTCGGGCGCTGATCTTCTGGGACCCCCGCACCCCGGGCCGGAAGCTCGACGCGATCGACACCGACCAGATCACGCCCGCCACCGACTGCGTCTCGGAGAGCCTGGAGACGCTCGACGAGCGCTGGAAGGCGGGCTCGTTCCGCTACCTGATGCCCGACTTCCGGGCGCGGGTCCACCGCGGCGAGACCTTCCTGGTCGCCGGCGACCGGTTCGCGATCGGCTCCTCGCGCGAGATGAGCCCGGCCGGTCTCAAGGGCGTGGCCGAGGAGGCGGGCCTCGAGCTGGTCGTGGTGTGCGGCGCCAACATGGGGGACATCTTCCGGCGCAACGCCTTCAACCTCGGGCTCCACGTGGTGCAGAGCCCCGAGGCGGTGGCCGACGCGCAGGACGGCGACACGCTCACGTTCGACCCCGTCACCCGCCGGCTCGCCAACGAGACGCGGGGCCGCAGCTACGAGCCGGTGCCGCTCAGCCCCAAGGAGGAGGAGATCCGCAGCACCGGCGGGATCTTCGCGGTCGGCCGGCGGGAGTTCCGCGCCTCGGTCGCGACGCCGCCCGAGATCCGCTGGGCCGGCGCGGAGACCGCGCGCGGGCTCACGACCACCGAGCAGATCGTGTGGGCCCACCGGGTGGACCGCGACGCCGAGGTGCGCCCGGGCGCGACGCTGCGGGTCTACGCCGACCTGCTGCCGGCCTCGGACGGCACGGCGCCCTTCGCGATCCACACCTTCAACCAGATCACCGGCGGGGACACCATCTGGCCGCGGCAGATCGCGATCGCGAACGACCACTTCGTGTTCACCGGCAACCAGGCGGACGAGCGCCAGACCGCGATCGGACGCGCGTTCGCGACCCAGCACGGGATCGGGAAGCCCTACTACGCCACGCCCGGCGACGGGATCTTCCACTTCTACTTCCCCGAGCAGGGACTGGTGACGCCGGGCATGGTGGTCCCCGGCGCCGATTCGCACAGCCGCGCCTACGGCGCCTACGGCGCGCTCGGCATCGGGGTGGGCTCCACGACCCTGGGCTTCGGCTGGTCCACCGGCTACGTCTACCTGACCGTGCCGCGGGCGCGGCGGGTCACGTTCGCCGGCCGCCTGCGCCCGTGGGTGAGCGGCAAGGACCTGGTGCTCGAGCTGCTGCGGCGCTGGGGCGGGAAGCAGTCGCAGGGGATGTCGGTGGAGTTCGTGGACGCCGGACGCCAGCTGACGATGGCGTTCCGGAACACGATCTGCAACATGATGGCCGAGGCCGAGGCGTTCAACGGCATCTTCGCGCCGGACGAGATCACGCTCGAGTGGTTCCGTGCGAAGGGGATGGGGGAGCTGCCCTATCCGCCGATCGCCCCCGGCGCCGAGGCGCGATACGAGATCGACGAGACGCTGGCGATCGACGAGGTGCGGCCGATGATCGCGCGCCCCTTCAGCCCCGGGAACGCCTTCCCGGCCGAGGAGGTCGCGCGCGAGCGGCTCGGCTTCGACAAGGCGATGATCGGCTCGTGCACGAACGGCGGCTACAACGACCTGCTCTCGGCCGCGCTGGTGCTGCGCGCCGCGCGCGCGCGCGGGTTCGCCCGGGCGGCCCGCGAGTTCGTGGTGTTCCCGGGCTCGGGAGGGGTGAAACGCCGCATCGAGGCCGCCGACCCGCGGCTCGAGGGCGAGAGCATCGCCGACGTGTTCCGCGCGGCCGGCGGCCAGATCCGCGAGTCGTGGTGCGGCCCCTGCTTCGGCCAGGGTCCCGACGCGCTCACCCGGGGACAACGCGCGATCACCTCGTTCAACCGCAACTGGACCAACCGGATGGGGGTGGGGGGCGAGGGATACCTGGCGAGCCCCGCGGTCGTGGCCTCCTCGGCGTTGCTCGGCTACATGGGCCCTCCGAGCGAGCTGGGGCTCGAGTGGGAGCCCGAGGTGTTCGGCGTCTAGCTCGTGCGGCGAAGATTGTTGCTGCGCCCGGGCGAACCCCGCCAGCTTCAGCGGGTTGACCGGACGGGCCCGGAGTCTCCTAGCAACTAGTTGTGAACGTGTCGGTTACGACGGGCGTCCACAATCTTCGCCGCACCATGGATCTTTTTGATTGACGCGTCATCTATTGATGTGTATGCTAACTCCCATGACGCGCCCCTCCGGTCGGCTCCAGGCCGAGCTCCAGCAGACCCGGCCGTTCCGCACCCCGCAGCAGGAAGCGGTGATCGGCATCCTCCACACCGCCGACCACCTGCGCCGCCGGCTGCTCCGGGCGATCGAGCCGGCGGGGATCTCGGGGCAGCAGTACAACGTGCTCCACATCCTGCGCGGCTCCGCACCGCAGGCGATGCCGACGCTGGCGATCGCGGCGCGCATGATCGAGCGGACGCCGGGGATCACCCGGCTCCTCGACCGGCTCGAGCGCAAGGGCCTCGTGCGGCGCGAGCGGTGCGCGAGCGACCGACGTCAGGTGCTGTGCGGGATCACGCCCGCCGGGGTCGCGCTGCTCGACCGTCTCGATCCCCAGGTCGAGCGGGCCGAGCAGGAGGTGCTCGCGGGGCTCGGGGGCGACGAGCTCTCGGCGCTCATCCGCATCCTGGACCGCATCCGGAGTTGCGGACCGTAGGCCGGGCCGGTTTTTTTTGGAGGAATAGATGACCAATCAACCATTCAATCATCAATCAACGTCCGTCCGTCCACCCTCACCCTCAGCCAGGAGACACGCCATGACCTTCCGCCGCCTGTTCCTCGTCCTCGCCCTCGCCGCGTTCGCGGCGACCCCGGCCCTCGCGGCCGACACCCTCGTGGTGGACCCCAACCACTCGCGCGCCGGGTTCCAGATCCGGCACCTGCTGAGCACCGTCCACGGCCGCTTCGGCGTCTTCGAGGGTGTGATCGCCATGGACCGCCGCCAGCCGGCGGCCTCGTCGGTCACGTTCACGATCGACGCGGCGAGCATCGACACCGACGTCGCCGACCGCGATCGGCACCTGCGCTCGCCGGACTTCTTCGACGTCGAGAAGTACCCGACGATCACCTTCACCAGCAGCGCGGTCCGTCCCACCGGCAAGGACCGCTACGACGTGACCGGGACCCTCACGATGCGCGGGGTGGCGAAGACGATCACCCTGCCGGTGACCTACCTCGGCGAGGCGAAGGACCCGTGGGGCGGGACGCGCGCCGGCTTCACGACCGCCGTGACGCTCGACCGCAAGGACTTCGGCATCGTCTGGAACAAGGCGCTCGACGCCGGCGGCGTCCTGCTCGGCGACGAGGTCAAGGTGGTCGTGGACCTGCAGGCGGTCCTCAAGGCGCCGCAGCCCGCGGCGCGACCCGCCAGCTGACCGGGCCCACCCGGGAGGGGGCGCGGCGACGGGGAAGTCGGCCGCCGCCGCGCCCTGCGCGTCGGGCCGCCCGCTGACCACCGCGGTCCGCCGCGAGTTCGTCCGCTCCGACCGCGTGTCACGGGGCGCCGGCCGTGCGCCGGCGCCCCGTCGCCGCGCTCAGGGCGCCAGCCGCACCAGCCGGCGGTGCAGCGTGTGTCGTCCGGCGAGCAGCCGCACGAAGTAGGCGCCGGCCGGGGTCGTCCGCCCGCGCGCGTCGCGGCCGTCCCAGCTCCATCCGTGGACGCCCGCGGCCTGCGGGCCCAGGCGCTCGAGCCGCACCAGCCGTCCGCTCACGTCGTGGATCGCCAGGTCCACGCGCTCCTCGGGCGCCGGCAGGGTCCACGAGAGCCGCGTCGGGCCGCGCGCGGGGTTGGGCCACGCGGGCAGGAACTCGAGCGCCGCCGGCCGGGCGGGGTCGCCGGCCGAGACCAGCTCGCAGGAGGCGTCGCCCACCCGCACGTTGTCCACGTACCAGCCGTCCAGTTCCAGCAGCTGGTCGCTCTGCAGCCGGAAGCGGATCAGGGCCTGCTGGCCCGCCACCGCGGCGAGGCTCGCCTCGGCGGGCCGCCAGTCGGTGGGGTCGGCGACGTTGTCGGCCCACGCCGGGTCCGAGGCCTGGTCGTAGCGCGCGATCTCCGTCCAGGTCGTCCCGCCGTCGCCCGACACCTCGACGATACACACGTCGCACGGGGTGGGCTCGCAGTGCTCGGTGACGCAGATCTGGTCCCAGCGCAGCGTCGCGCCGCTCACCGGCACGCTCGGCACCGCGAACATCGCCACGGCGTTGTGGGGGCACTCGCTCACCTCGGGCGGGCAGCCCTGATAGGTGCCGGCGGGGCTGTCGGTGAACCCGAACGCGCCGCTGTGCGCGAAGGGCGTCACGTCCCAGCTGCCGCCGTCGCGGATCCAGTCCGCCGCGCTCCCGCTTTCGAAGTCGTCCTCGGCGTGGCAGCGCACGACCCCGGCGAACTCGTGGTCGGACGCCCGCCCGGTCTCGGCCCCCGCCAGCACCCCGGCCACCTCGTATCGGTGGAGCCCGCGGTCCGCGTGGTCCGTGTACGCGCCCGGCGTTCCCGGCAGCGCGGCGAGGCGCTCGCCGTCGCGGTAGACGCGCACCGAGTCGTAGGCGGCGGCGTTCACCCACTGCAGCTCCACCGCGTCGCCGGTGTCCTGCGCGTTCGCCGCGGTCGCCGTCATCCCGCCCGGCGGCGCGAACGCGGCGCTCACCGGGCGCACGAACGCGAGCAGGCGGTACTCGGCCCAGTCCGTGAACGGGCCGGTGTGCGAGACCCGCAGGTAGTAGGTCCCGGCGGCGGCGGCGTAGAAGTCGAGACGCGCGTCCCGCACCGGCGTGTCGGCGTCGTCGTTGCCGCCCAGCGGCTCGCCGGCCGCCGAGACGATCTCGATGCGCGGGTCGCTGGCGCTGTAGGGTCCCTGCGCCTCGAACCCGTAGCGGCTGCCCGCGGTCGCGACGAACGCGAACACGTCCCGGTCGCCGACCGCGAAGATCGTGTGGGTCTCGGGCGCCGGGTGGTTCGCCGCGCCCAGCGACCCGTCGTGTCCCTGGAAGTCGGCGGCGTCGTCGCTGTCGGTCCCGTGGAGGTCGCGCGCGATCGTCTGCGGCGCCAGCGGCGTGTCGAGCGTGCCGGAGTACGCGACCCCGGCGGGCACCGGGGTGTTGTTCTCGTAGGGCTGCTGGTTCGCGTCGAGTCCGCGCCAGCGTACGAAGTCCACCGCCTGACCCTGCCCGTTCCGCAGCACGACCGCCCCGTCGATGCCGTGGTTCCAGGCGGCGTTGAACACCTGCCGGTCGCCGGCGTACAGGTGGATGCGGCCGTTGGCGGTCGGGAGGCCGCCCTCGTGGAGCACCGCGACCTCGCCCGGGTTCAGGGTGAACGGGGGGAAGGTGTAGATCTGCGGCGCGCCGGCATCCGCGGAGTTCGCGTAGACCTGGAGCTGCCACCCGCCGAGCTCCACCACGTCGGGCGACCCGTTGTAGAGCTCGACCGCGTCGGCGGCGCCCAGCTCGATCTCGTTGATCACCACGCGGCCGGCGGCCAGCGCGTGGGGGAGCGGGACGATCGTGTGCGCGGCGGCCGGCGTGTCGTCGGGCTCGAAGGCGTCCGCGGCGAACGGCATCCCCGCCAGGGTGACGAAGATGTGGTCGAGCCCCGACTGGAGATACCCGGCTCCGTTGCGCGCGAACCAGCCCTGGTAGTAGTCCTCGACCGTCACGTATTCGGCCGGCGGCAGGGTGTGCAGGTAGTTGCGCTCGATGTCCCAGGCGACCTGGTCGCCCACCTCGACCGGGTCGTCGTCGCTGCCCGGCGTCGCGTCCGGGGTGCCGGGGCCGTCGAGGAGGTCCCACAGCGCCGAGGTGACGTTGGTCTCGTTCGCCGATCCGATCTGACCGATCGGCGCCCCGGTGTTCGCGAAGGTCCCGGTCTCGAAGTCGTACGAGAACGAGAGCGCCCCCGGTGTCCCCAGCGGCGGCGGGATCAGCAGATCGGCATAGAGGCTGACCAGGTCGTCCACCGGCTGCGCGAGCAGGTTCACGCGGGTGAGCGCCCGCAGCTCGCGCACCTTGGCACAGTGATAGGTCGCCGCCCCCTCGCCGTACGCGAGCAGCACGTTGGCGTCGTTGTCGCCGATGAAGTGGGCGCCGCCCGGGTTGTCGGAGGCGAGGAACACGTCGTCGAGCCAGTGCCCGGTCTCGTGCAGGATGACGGTGTCGGACCAGCCGTCGGTGTCCTCGCCGGGACTGGCGCCGATGAAGACGCCCTGCTGGGAGTAGTTGGAGCCGAACGCCGGCGGCGGGTTGCCCGGGGTCCCGGTGGCCTTCCACCCGAAGACGATGAACTCGGTGGCGTCCGGCAGGCGCCCCAGCAGCCCGGGCCGCGCCATCCAGTCGAAGAAGTCCACGCCGTTGTCGAAGATGTTGAAGGCCTGCGCCACGCCGGTGCCGTCCAGATCGCGGGTCACGAACGTGCCCGCGTCCAGGTCCGAGGCCGGGTCGTGCGCCACCGTGACGTCGGTGGTGATCGCGTACAGCATGGACGCGGTCAGGTCGAGGCCGACGGCGGGTACGCGGAAGAAGTTGTCCACCACCCGGATCTGGTAGGCGGGGGCGTGGCTCCGGCCGTCGGTGGCGCAGCGGACGTAGAGATTGAGCGGCAGCGTCTGGCCGGTCACGGAGAGCGCGTACCGGCCGTCGCCGTCGGTGGCGCCGGTCGCCAGCGTCTGCTGGGTGACGGCGTTCACGACCTCGACCCGCGCGCGGCGGATCGGCAGCTCCTGCGCCGCGCCGGTGTACCCCTGGCCGTCGTAGCGCCGGTCCTCGTAGAGGAAGCGCCCGCTCACGACGAAGGCGAGCGCCCCGGTGGCGAGCGGGCCGGCGAGCGCGAGCGTCGCCAGCGCGAGGGCGAGCAGGCGGCGGTTCATCGCCCGCTCCGCATGGCGGCGAACTCGATCACCCGCTCGCCGCCGGACGTGGTCACCTCGCGGCCGGCGTCCTGCGGTCCGTCCGGCAGCAGGTTGTAGACGGCGCCCCGCGTCAGGACGCCGCGCGGGCCCTCGCCGGTGACGAGGAACTGGACCAGGAAGCGGTGGCCCTGCGGCGGCACGGCGACCGCGAAGGTGCCGGCGGCCTCGCGTTCGGGAGCCATCCGGCCGAGCGCCAGCCGCGGGGCGCTCGCGAGGACCGCGCCTCCCGACGACGCCAGCCGGATCTCGGCGCCGGTGAGCGGCACCCGCGCGGACGCGCGCACCTCGAGCCGCACGGTCGCCCCGCGGCGCACCGGGTCGAGCGGGCGCACGCGCACCTCGATCGGGTGCCGGACGGCGGCCTCGCAGCGGGCGCCCGCGCCCGTCGTCACACCGGGGCCCGCGGCCCCCACGACGCCGGCGCCCGCGCACAGCAGCAGCGCGGCCATCACCACGGCCGGGGGCGTCCCGGGCCGTTCCATCCTACCTCGGTCACGTGACATCGCATGCCTCCTCGAGCGTCGGGTACGGGTCCGGGCCGGCCGCGCCGGCGAACTCGACAGGGCCGGCCGCGACGGGCGCCGGCCCCGGTCCGCGCCGGCCCCGGGTTGTCCCCTTCCCCCGGTTGGGCGCGGGTCGATTCAGTCGACGACCACCAGCGAGTGGGTGCGGGCCACGCTGCCGGCGCGGAAGCGCACCAGGTACACGCCGGCGGCGAGCCGGCGTCCGTACCGGTCGGTGCCGTCCCAGTCGACGCGGTGCTCGCCGGCGCGCTCGGTCCCGTCGCGCAGCACGCTCACCTCGCGCCCCTGCAGGTCGTAGAGCCGCAGCGAGACCGCGACCGGTCCGCCGGCCGCCACGTCGGTGCCGATCCGGTAGGCGAACGACGCGCCGTGCGAGGCGGGATTGGGCCGCGGCGGGGCCGCGAACGTCACCCGCGAGCCGGTGCCGGCGGTCGCGCTAACCGGACCGTTCATGAACGAGGTGCCGTCCGGGTCGTGGACCTGCACCCAGTAGTGATAGGTCGTCCCCGGCTCGACCGCGTCGTCGTGGTAGACGAACGCCGTGCGCTCGAACGGCAGCGGCTCGGCGGTGAGGGCCTCCCGGGTCGCGAACTCGATCGAGCGCGAGCGGAACACGCTGGCCCGCGCGCCGGGCGACTCGTGGGCGAGGTCGAGCTGGATGCGGATGGCCCCATCCTCCCCCGACGCGCGGAACGTGGCGACCACCGAAGCCGTCGGCTGCGCCTCGGGGATCCACAGGATCGCCGGTGTCAGGCCGAACTCCCCGGTGGGCTGGGGCATCGGCAGGTGGTCGGTGACGTAGGTGCTGCCGCCGGGGCTGCCGGGGAAGTCGTTCACGAACAGCGAGAACGAGGTGACGCGCCCGGTGCGGTTCACGAACCCGGCGTCGGTGACGTGCAGGAACCACGGGGTCGCCGGCGAGGGCGGCAGGTAGGCCTCGGCGCCGTCGCCCTGGTTGAAGCCGACCGACCAGAAGTGGTCGATCGTGCCGAACGTCGAGGTGCCGGTGTTGGGCGGCACCGCCGGGTCCAGCACCACCCGCGCGCTGTCCTGCTGGGTCTCGCCGGGGCCGAGGACCTCGTAGTCGCTCTGTCCCAGCGAGCCCGGGGCGTAGTTGAGGTCGCTGCCGAGCCGCACCAGCAGGTCGTTGTCCACCGCGTTGTGGGCGATCGAGTAGAAGGCGGTCGCGACGCGGGCGAGCGTGCCGAACTCGACCGGCACCGGCGGCTCGAGGTGCCCGGTCGCCAGCAGGTCCACCCACTCGACCTGGTACCAGTAGCGCTGGCCGAGCACCAGCGACGGGTCGCTGTCGGGATAGACGTAGGGCGTCCGGTTGTCGTCGTTCTCGATGACCGGGTCCCCGGTGGGCGTGATGGGGAGCGTGGTGAGTCGCGTGAACGCGCCGGGGACCCCGTTCACGTCGGGGGCCCGATGGACGTGGAAGCCCAGGAACGGGTACTCGCGCTGCGTCACCCAGCGGAAGTCGATACGGCCCTGCGCGGGCAGCGCGGTGGCGCCGATCTGCACGACCTGGACGCCGGAGGCGCTGTCGAGCGCCTCCTTGGCGGCGGCGTAGACGTCGGCCAGGCCCCAGCCGCAGCTCGGGTCGTAGTTGATGTCGATGCCGAAGTGGTTCTGGCCGCGGTCGCCGCTGGCCTTCGCGGTCGGGATGTCGTGCTCCGCGGTGTTCTGCAGGATCGACCGCACCTGGAGCGGCGCGAGCGCGGGATTCGCCTGCAGGAGCAGCGCGACGCAGCCGGCGATGTGCGGGGAGGCCATGCTGGTGCCGGAGAGCTGCGAGTAGGCGCTGCCGTCGGTGGTGACGTCGCCGCTCGCCGAGATGATCCCGGCCCCGGGGGCCACCACGCTGGGCTTCATCTCGTCCGTGTGGTCGGCGTCGCCGTCGTCGTCGCGCCGGCCCTCGTTCGAGAAGGTGGTGACCTGATCGTCGTTCCGCTTCAGCGTGCGGGCGTGGCTCGAGGCGCCGACCGCGATGGACTTGTCGGCCGCCGCCGGCGAGGAGATGCAGTCGATCGCGTCGTCGTTGCCGGTGGCGATGACCACCACGATCCCGACATCCACGGCGGCGTTGACGGCCGCGCTCGAGGCGCCCGACCCGGTGCTGGTGCCCTCGCCGGTCGCGCACTCGGTCGAGCCGAGCGACATGTTGACCACGTCGATCCCCTGCCAGATGCTCCCCGGCAGCAGGCCGGGCCACAGCCGGTTGCGGTTCGAGATGCACCAGTCGAGCCCGCGCGTGCTGCCGCCGACGCTCGCGCCGGCGTCCGAGAGGACCTTGCAGTCCACCAGGCGCGCCCCCGGGGCGACGCCCGAGAAGTAGCCGCCCGGGCCGCCGGTCCCCATCGCGGTGCCGGCCACGTGGGTGGCGTGGTAGCTGGAGGCCTCGCCGCCATGGTCCTGCGGGTTCGAGCTGCCGCCCGCCGGGGTCGAGCACTCGGGCTGGCCGCACCAGAACTCGCCGCCGCCGAGGAACTTGCCCTGCAGCCCCTCGTGTCCCGGGTACCCCGGGTTCACCTGGTCGAGATCGTCGTTGACCCCGGTGTCGAGGATCGCGATGACGATCCCGGTGCCGTCGAGGCCCAGCTCCTGCCGGGCGCTCGGGAACAGGGCGTAGTTGTCGGCCGCCGTGAGGCCGCGCGAGTCGCGGGCCCGGACCACCCGGGAGCCGTAGTGGTTGAGGGCGTACTCGACCGGGATCGCCTCGATCCGCGCCACGCCCGGCAGGGCGGCGATCAGCTGGATCTGGGCCCAGGTGGCGCGGGACTCGATGTAGTCGATGTTCTGGAACGGCCACACCATCGCGACCCCGGTGCCGGCCAGCGCCAGCTCGTCGAGCGCGGTCGGCTTGTGGTCGTAGCCGACGTAGACCGCGTAGACGATCGCGCCGGGATTCGAGACGCCGATCGCCATGCGACCGCCCGGGTCGCCGCCCACGAAGGCGGCGTTCCAGCCGTTCAGGTTCACCTGCTCGATCCGGTCGTCGATGCGGTTGAGGTTCTGATCCACGTACGCCGCGGCGCCGCGGGGCGCCGGCAGGCACAGGACCGCGACGAGACCCGCGGTCCTGAGGAGGGAACGCCGGAGGGTCTGGGACATGGTCGTCGGCTCCTTTCGAATGCCAGGGGACAGGGCGGGACGCCGTAGGCTCGCCCCGCGGGGACGCGCACGACCCTGACCTCAGCCGCTTGACCGGGGCTTGACTGGGTCCCGTCGCGGGCCCCCCACGCCCGGTGGGGGCCCGCGCAAGCCGATGTCCAAGGCTCCGTTGGGAAATCGTGTCGGGGGGGACTTCGGGTCTGTTAGGCTTGAGTCCCGCGGCCGCCGTCGCGCCGGCCGCCGGGCGGGTCGGGCGGGCCTCCCCCCGGACCCGGCGCAGGGGACGCCGCGCGACCGGGAACCCTCGTGCCCTTGAAACGTCACGTCCTGCGCCGGCCGGCCGGGGAGCACCCGCTGCTGCGGGCCAAGCTGAGCCGGCCGAACCCCGGCGCCCACGTCCTCGATCGGCCGCATCTCATCCGGGCCCTGATCGACCACGGCGACCGCCCGCTGACGCTGGTGGTCGCCGATGCCGGCTACGGCAAGACCACGCTGCTCGCCGGCTACGCCCGGGCGGTGGCGCGACCGGTCGTGTGGTACTCCCTGATGGGCTCCGACGCCGACCCGGTCGTGTTCGGCCGCTACCTGCTCGAGGGGTTCCGGCGCGAGCACCCGCGCTTCGGGCGGGACTTCCACGTCGCGCTCGAGGAGGCCCGCCCGGGGCTGCACTCGGCCGAGATGCTGGCCGGCACGCTCGCCAACGAGCTGGCCGCGCTCAAGGGCCCGCCCCACCTGCTGGTCCTCGACGATTTCCAGGAGGTGGCCGGCAATCCCCAGGTGGTCGCGTTCATGGACACGCTGCTGCGCCACCTGCCGCCCCGCGTGCGGGTGGTGATCGCCACCCGCGCGGTGCCGCCGCTCGGGCTCGAGCGGATGCGCGCCCGCGGCGACGTGTTCGAGCTCGATTCGAGCCACCTGCGGCTCGGGCGCGAGGAGCTGGCGCGGCTGTTCGCCGAGGTCTACCGCCGCCCGCTGGTCGACGAGGCGCTCGACGCCCTCGATCGCACGACGCTCGGCTGGCCGACCGCCGTCCACCTCGTCTTCGAATCCCTCCGGCGCTCGGACCGGGCGACGCTCGAGGAGGTGCTGGCCGACTTCCACGCCTCGAACCTCGAGCTCCACGACTACCTGTCCTCCGAGGTCTACGCGCGGCTCGACCCGGGCGCCCGGCGCATGCTCGAGCGCACCGCCGCGCTCACGCGCTTCGACGCCGACCTGGCCTCGACGCTCGCCGGGCGCGACCGCGACGCGCGCGGTCTGCTGGAGTCGCTGGCGCGCCGCGGACTGCTCCGCACCTTCGGCACCGGGACGCAGGCCTCGTACGAGTGCCATGACCTGGTGCGGCGCTTCATCCGGCAGGAGATCGAAGGGGCGGGCGGACCCGGGGCCTGGCGCGACCTCGAGGCGGACTCGGCGGCCGCGCTGGCCGCGCGCGGGGAGCCCGAGCGCGCGCTCCGCCACTTCCTCGCCGCCGGGCGTGGGACCGACGCGGTCGGACTGCTGCGCGACCTGGCCCCGCGCCTGCTCGCGCAGGGCCGCGCCGCGGCGCTCCTGCAGTACCTCGACGACCTTCCGGGCGAGGCGGTCCGCTCCGACGCCGCGCTGGCGGTGGCGCTGGCGGACGCCCGGCAGGCGCTGGGCCGCTGGGACGAGGCGGAAGGGCTCTATCAGGAGGTGCTCGGGCGCTGCCGCGAGAGCGCCGACCGCGCGCACGAGTGCCTGGCGCTGATCGGGCTCGGCAAGGTCTTCAACCTGCGCGGCCGCTACGAGCAGGTGCTCGGGATGGCCGAGCGCGGCCTCGCCCTGGCGCAGGACCTGGGGCTCGACGTGCGCGCGCGCCTGATGCAGATGAAGGCGGGCGCGCACTTCTACCTCGGACAGTACCGGGCGGCCGTGCGCGTGCTCGACGAGGTGCGGGCGATGCTCCCGGCCGCCGCCGAGCCCGAGCTCCTGCTGCCGATCCTGCACAACCTCGCCGGCGCCTACGCGGCGCAGGGGCGCTTCCACGAGGCCTCGCGCGAGTTCCGGGCGGCGCTCTCGCAGGTGCGGGGGACCGCCTCGCCGCGCGCACCGCTCTACCTCTCGAACCTGGCGTTCCATCTCGCCGAGCTGGGCGAGCTCGCCGAGGCGCGGCGGGCGGCCGAGGAGGGGTTGCTGGCGGCGCAGCGCTTCTCGAACCGGGCGCTCGAGACCAGCTGCCACGAGGCGCTGGCGCAGATCCTCGCCCAGGGCGGCGACCTCGACGGGGCGCTCGCCGCGCTGAAGCGGGCGGAGGAGCTGAACGCCGAGCTGCGCATGGAGGTGATCGCCCTCGACCTGCTGGTGCTGCGCGGCCGCATCTTCTGCGCCCGCGGCCAGTACCGTCGCGCGGTCGAGTTCCTGAGCCAGGCGATCGAGCGCCTCACCGGGCGTCCCGACGCGCCGCAGCTCACGGAGTACCGCGCGACCCTCGCCTGGTGCGAGCTGCGGGCCGGCCGCGTGCGGGTCGCGCGCGACCTGCTCCAGTCGCTGGTGGCGCGCGCCGACGCGGGCGAGAACGACTTCCAGCGCATGCGCGTCCACTACTGGCTGGGGGAGTCCCGCCACGCGATGGGGGACCGCCGCAGCGTGGACGCCCATCTCGCGCAGGCGCTGCGGCTGGTGCGCGAGCGCGGCTACCTCTACTTCCTGCGCGTGCAGGCGCGGGAGGAGCCCGCGCCCCTGCTCTACGCGCTCGCCCGCGGCATCGAGACCGAGGTCGCCTCGGCGGCGCTGGTCGAGGCGGGGGTGGCGATCGAGGACGCCCTGCTGCAGACGCTCGCCGAGGCGCCGCCGTCGGCGGCCGAGGCGGTGGTGGCGCTGCTCGGCGAGGTGGGCGGCCGGGCGGCACACGAGGCCTTCGAGCGGCTGGGCGCGACGCGGCGGTCGCTGCGGCCGGCGCTGCGCACCGCCCGGCGCCACATCGCCGAGCGTCTGGCCCGCGGGGCGGCCGCCGACGAGCAGGTCGAGGCGCGGGTGCCGCGTCTGGTCCTGCACGGACCGCCGCACCTGCAGGTCGAGGGCCGGCCGGTCCCGGCCTCGGCGTGGCGGGCCCAGCGCGCGTTCCACCTGCTGGTCTTCCTCGCCCTCCATCCGCGCGGGGCCGCCAAGGACGCGCTGCTCGAGCACTTCTGGCCGGGTCGCCAGCTGGCGGCGGGCCGGCGCAACTTCCACCCGACGCTGTCCTACGTCCGGGGCGTGCTCGGGCGTGCGAAGGAGCCGGCGATCCTGCGCGAGGGCGAGTTCTATCGCCTGAACCCCGCCTTCCCGATGGCGTGCGACGCCTGGGAGGTGGACCGCGCGATCGAGGAGGCGCGTTCGGCCCGCGACCCGGACGCCCGACGGCACGCCCTCGAGCGGGCCTCGGCGCTCGCGTCGGCGCCGTTCCTCGAGGGGATCTACGGCCCGTGGGCGGAGGACCTCCAGGCGCGCGCGCGCGACCGGATGGAGAAGCTGCACCTCGACCTGGGGGCCGCCTGCGCCGGGGCCGGCGACCACGAGGCGGCGCTGGCGGCGTTCCGGCGCGCGGCCGAGCTGGACGAGTTCCGCGAGGCGACGAGGCTGGCGATGATGGAGGCGATGGTCGCGCTCGGCCAGCGGCGCGCCGCGATCGCCGAGTACGACAAGCTGAAGGGCCTGCTGCGGGCCGAGCTGGGGGTGGAGCCGCTCCCCGAGACGGCGCGCGCCGTGCAGCGGCTGCTCGCGGTCCCGGCCCGGCAGCCCGAGCGCCTGGCAACATCGGTGTAAACGATTGGAGCACGGTCGGATATGGCATTCGGTCAAGTCCCAGGCAACCCCTCCGCGGTCCACTTCCCGGCGATGAACGCCCTGGGGCCCGCCCGGAGAGGTGTCGTCGTGTCCGCCCGCGCCGCGCGGCGGCACGCGGGCGCCGCGGCGTGGCCGGCGTGGCTGCTGGCGGCCGTCACGCTGCTGGTCCCGGGACCGGCGGCCGGCGCGCCCTTCATCTGGGACCAGGACGAGGACCGGATCGACGACCGCATCGAGACCGTCCACGTGCTGGGCTACACGTTCGCCTTCGAGCAGGCGGACAGCCTGCAGCGCCGGCGCATCGACGTGACCCGCATCCCGGGTTCGCTGCTCTACGGCGTCTACGTCCACTACCTGCAGCCGCCCGCCGACGCGGACCTCCTCGCGCTCACCGCGCTCGGCATGCCGGTGCTCCACCGCTACACGGCGCTCCCGGCGCTCCGCAGCGTCGCCACCTTCGCCCAGGCCGAGGCGGCCGCGGCGCTGCCGGGCGTCGAACGCGTCGAGGCCATCCCCATCCTCTACCCGGTCCTGCACGAGGCGGCCGCCGGGATCGGGGTGCGCGACCCGCAGGAGCAGGTGTTCCCGACCTGGTCGGGCATGGGGATGCCGGCGGGCCACGGCGTGGTGGTGGCGATCCTCGACACCGGGGTGAACGACGCGGCGGAGGGGAACTATCCCGGGCACGAGTCGCTGCTGGGCCGCTGCCTCGGCGGCGCCGTGTTCACCTCCGGCGACTCCACGCTCGACACGCCGCGCGACGGCAGCGTGAACCCGTCCGACCACGGCGGCACCGCCACCCAGTCCCACGGCACCCACGTCGCGGGGATCGTGGTCGGCAGCGGCGGTTCCACCGGCTACGCGCGCGGGGTGGCGCCCGAGGCGCGGTTCGTGGACGTCAAGGTGCTGAACGACGTCGGCGTCGGGACCGGCCTCGCCGAGGCGCTCGACTGGTGCATCCACAACCGCGCGCGGGACTGGGGCGACCCGTTCCACACCGGGATCGACGTCATCAACCTGTCCCTCTCGAGCGTGGACGAGACCGACGGGCGCGACCTGGCCTCGCGGCTCGCCGACCGCGCGGCGGAGCTGGGGATCGTGGTCGTGGCCTCCTCCGGCAACGAGGGTCGCGACCACTACGTGCCCTCGCCGGCGGGCGGGGACCGCGTGCTGGCGGTGGGGGCGCTCGACGGCCGCCGTACGCCGCTCGACGACGATGACCGCTTCGCGCCGTTCAGCGCCTACGGCCCGCGCGCGACCGACGGCGATGGCGACGCGGCCGACGAGGCCAAGCCGGACCTGCTGGCGCCCGGCGTGGCGGTGCTCTCGGCCGACGGCGACCTGACCACCGACGGCGCCCAGTACCGGCGGCGGAGCGGCACCAGCATGGCGGCGGCGTTCGTGAGCGGCGCGGCCGCGGCCCTGCGCTCGGCCTATCCGTCGCTGACGCCCGCCGCGATCGCCTCGGTGCTGCGCGCCACCGGGCGCCGCACGCTGCTCGACGTCCCGGCCGGGGTCGGTGGCGCCGACCCCGGCTGGTACTCGCCGATCGGCTTCGGCGCGTTGGACCTGCACGCGGCCTTCCTCGAGGTCGACCAGCCCGGGCGCTCGCAGGTCCGGCGGCTCGAGCTGCGGGCGGGGACCGATCAGATCACCGCCACGCTGCGCACGATGCGCGAGATGGGCGCCGGCCACTTCGTGGTCGAGCGCGCGCCGGACGTCGGCGGGGCGCCGGGCATGTTCGCGCCCTACGACTCGGTCGCGTCCGCCGGCGACCCGTCGCTGGCCGACGGCACGAATCTCCAGAGCTACCCGCGCGCGTGGGGCGTCCCCGGCGGTGAGCGCGGCGTCCCCTTCTGGTACCGGGTCGCCTACACGGAGGGCGGCGTCCGCCACGCGGGCCCCGCACGTCGGTTCGTGAGCCCGGTCGGCGCGCCGATCGCCACCGTGGAAGTGACGATCGTCCACAACGCCTACGACAGCGACGTGGACGCCGCGATCGAGCTGGGCGGCGGGAGCGGGTCGGTCGCGGGGTCGGGCGGCGCGCCGCCGGCGCTCTCCTTCCCGCTGCCCTCGAGCGCCGCGGCGGTCGCGAGCGACTGGGTGACCGGCGCCAGCTCGGCCGGGAACATCGCCTGGACCTTCGCCATCCCCATCCCCCAGGGGGCGGCGTCCGCCTACCTGCCGCCCGGGCCGGCGAACGTGTGGTGGCTGCGGGTCACCGAGGGCGGGTACCTCAACCGCAACGGACGCGTGGCGGCCTACCGCGTCATCGCGCACCAGCCGGGCGGCGACCAGAGCGTCCCGGGCGGACCCACGCCGCTCCAGACGTTCGAGGGCCTGACGGTCCACGCCTCGGCCCCCGCGGCGGTGGTGGGGGTCGAGGCGCCGACCCCGACGGGGCGCATGCTCGCCGGTCCCAATCCGGTCGCGGGCGGCGCCGCGGTGACCTTCGCGCTCCCGTCCGCTCCGGGCGCCGAGCTGCGCGTCTTCGACCTCGCCGGCCGCGAAGTGGGCCGTGCTCCCTTCGCGGAGGACCGGGGCACGTGGCGCGCCCGCTGGGAGGCGCTCGACGCCGCCGGGCGTCCGCTCGCGGCCGGGCTCTACTTCGCCCGCGCCGGCGCCGCCGGGGTGGCCCGGCTGGTCGTCGTCGGCCGCTGATCCCCCCGGGGTCCACGCCCCGGTCGCCCCCTTCCGGCCCCGCGGCTCCCGCCTGGCACGGCGCTCGACGGGGGACACGACCGCGAGCGAAGCTCCGGACCTGGGGCCGCACCAGAAACCGGGCTCTCCCGCGACGCGCCCCCGCCGAACGGTCCGCGTACCGGACGGTTGGTGCGACGCCCCCCGAGAGGCGAAGCCCCTTCCCGCGCGGCCATCCTCCCGCAGCCGCCTTGACCGCCGCTTGAGTGGACGCCCGCCGGGGGCCGCGGGGTCGCATCGGCCCGGTCATAACCACAAGGGAGACAGGCGATTGCAGTCCGCGCGGTGGAAGCTGCCGGCCGCGTCGCGGGTGAGGTGCGGACCCGGCGGCCCGGACGCGGCATCGAACGAGGTGGCCGTCCGCCGCGCTCCTGCGCGAGAATGGGGGCCTCCCTTCACCCGACCCGCCATCCGGGGGACCATCATGCACGCACGCCTCACCCCGCTCACCGTCGCCGCGCTCCTGTGCCTCGCCTCGCTGGCGTTCGCGATGGCCCAGGAGCCGCGCACGCCGTCTCCCAATCCGACGCCGGCCGGCCTGCCGGGCACGAACGCCGGCGGTTCCGGCGCCACCACGCCCCGTCAGGAGGCCGAGGCGAGCTACGCGCTCGCCTACGAGGAGGTCGCGAAGGCGAAGCAGGAGCTCGAGTCGGGCAAGGCGAAGCAGGCGGAGAAGAAGTTCCGCCGCGCGATCGAGCGCTGCGAGAAGGCGGTCGCCTTCGACGAGCGGTATCACGAGGCGTGGAACCTGCTCGGCTACAGCGCGCGCAAGGTCGGCGACTACGACCTCGCGTTCAAGGCGTACGACCGCTGCCTCGCGATCAAGCCCGACTACGCCCCGGCGCGCGAGTACCTGGGCGAGGCGTGGCTCGACCGCGGGGAGCCGAAGAAGGCGCGCGAGCAGCTGGTGTGGCTCGAGCGACTGGGCGCGGCCGCGGAGCGGAAGACGCTGCAGACGCGCTACGACGCCTGGGTCGCGGCGCATCCGGATTCGGCGGCGGCTCCGGCGGCGCCGCCCGACTCGACGGCGCCCCGGTCCTCGGGACACTGACCCCGGTCCCCCCGCATGCGCGACGGCCCCCGGTCCTCGACCGGGGGCCGTCGCGTCACGAACCGGGTCGCGGCGCGGTCGTCACTTCTTCTCGGGGGTCGGGGTCGCCGCCGGTCGCTCGCCCGGCTGCGGGCGCTGCGGGGCGTTGGGGTCCATCCACACCGCCTCGATCTGGAGCGTGATCTGGACGTCGTCGCCGAGCATGGTGCCGCCCTGGTCGAGCACGCGGTTCCAGACGATGCCGAAGTCCTTGCGATCCACCGTGGTCTTCGCCTCGAAGCCGGCGATCGTGCGCGGCGGGCGGCCGCCCATGCCGACCTCACCGACCCCGAGCAGCGTCGCCTCGAGCGTCACCGGCTTCGTGACCCCGCGCATCGTGAGGTCGCCGTAGACCAGGAACGACTTCTCGGGGCCCGGGACCACCTTCGTGCTCTTGAAGGTGATCGTCGGGAAGCTGTCGGCGTGGAAGAAATTCGCGCTCCGCAGATCGTTGTCCCGCCGCTCGTTCTCGGTGTCGACGCTGGCGGTCTGGAGGGTCACCTCGACCGAGGAGGCGGCGAGGTTCTTCTCGTCGAGCTGGATGGTGCCGTTGAACTCCCGGAAGCGGCCGGGCGTGCGGCTGAAGAAGTGCCGCACGTTGAACCCCACCAGCGAGTGGCCGGGGTCGATGCGGAACGGTCGCGGCTCGGCGGCGGCGGTGCCCGCCACCAGCATGAGGACCGCACACAGGGCGAACAGACGACGCGACACGGTCGGGACTCCTTTCGAGGATTGCCACACGGTCCGCTCCACGGGCGCCGGTGTGCGAGCACGGGTGCGGGGTTCGGCCGGCGAGCGTAGCAGCGCCCGGCTGCCCCACCAAGGCCGTCACCGGGTATCGATGCCGCGGGAGGGCCCCCACCGGCCGCGCGCGGGAATCTTGACCCCGTCTTGACCGCCGCCGCCCGCCCGCCGGCGCCGAGCGGCGGGGCGGGGCGGTCGCGCGGGCCGATCGGATGCGGCCGGCGCGGTTGTCGCGGCGCCGGTGAATCGCTAGCATCGCCCGCCGTGCCCGACTTCGAGAAGACGCCGCCCGACGTCCGCGACCTGCTCGGCAAGCGCATCAGCCAGCTCGGCCTGCGCCTCGAGGGCTCGCCGGTCGAGCGCTTCGTGCACCAGCTCCACCGCGAACTCGAGCGCAAGGGGCTCAAGCGATTCCGGCCGGTCTGCTACCTCACGGACGAGTGGGGCTGCCCGGACGGCCAGCCGGTGATCGGCATCCCGTTCTACCTCGCCGACCCGCACCTGGCGAAGCTCGAGCGGGCGATGAACGACCTCGAGGACGAGCGCGAGATCATGATGTACCTGCGCCACGAGGCCGGGCACGCGTTCAACTACGCCTACCGCCTCTACGTCACGCCCGAGTGGCGCGCGCGCTTCGGCCCCTACAACCGGCGCTATCGCGACCACTACCGGCCGGTGCCGTTCAGCCGCAAGCACGTGCGCCACATCGCCGGCTGGTACGCGCAGAAGCATCCCGACGAGGACTTCGCCGAGACCTTCGCGGTGTGGCTCACGCCGCGCTCGAACTGGCGGCGCAAATACAAGTGGTGGCCGGCGCTGGCCAAGCTGCGCTATGTTGACCGCATCGCGCGGCGCGTGCGCGACCAGGAGCCGGTGGTCTCGACCGGCGACTTCGACATCACGGTCGAGGACATGAAGCTGACGGTGGAGCAGTACTACCGCCGGCTCATCCGTCAGAACGGCGCCGCGGTGAACGTCGCGCTCGAGACCGACCTCACGGACATGTTCCCCGGGCGCGGGCGGCGGCGGAAGGGGATCCGCCCGGCCGGCGAGCTGGTGGAGGAGAACCGTCTGGCCCTCACGGACAAGATCACGTACTGGACCGGCGTGAAGCGCCCGGTCGTGCGCGCGCTCATCGAGCGCATCGCCCGCACCTGCCGCGAGCGGCAGCTCGTGGTGGCCACCGCCCGCGAGCGCGAGCACCTGGTCGAGCTGACCGCCTACGGCACCACGCTGGCGATGAACTATCTGACGCGAGGGCGGTTCGTGCAGACCTGAAGCGCCGGCCCCCGGGGATGAGGGGGCCGTGACCCCAACGGCGAGGATCGCGATGGCGAAGCTCCGGATCGGCGTGCTCTACGACTACTGGTGGGACGAGGACGAGGCGCGGGTCGAGGGGGAGCGGCCGAAGAAGAAGGCCCCCGACGAGGACGTCCAGGAGGTCTACGAGGCGCTCAAGAAGATCGGCCACAACCCCGTATTCGTGCGCCTCGACGGCACCCGCGAGAGCTTGATCGATCTCGCCCGCTCGCAGACCGACCTGCTCTTCAACCTGGTCGAGTCGTTCGCGGGGGACGACAGCCAGGACACGAACATCGCCGGCTACCTCGAGCTGCTCGGGCGGCGGTTCACCGGCGCCGGCTCGAGCGGGCTCTACCTGGCCCAGGACAAGACGCTGGCGAAGAAGATCTTCACCTTCCACGGCATCCACACGCCCTACTTCACCACCGTCTATCGCGGCCGCATCGAGCACTCGCACGACATCCAGTTCCCGGTCATCGTCAAGCCCGCGCGCGAGGACGGCTCGATCGGCATCCAGTTCGGCGCCGTCTGCTCCTCGATCA
>CAZKQE010000001.1:0-38115 GCA_964554725.1 uncultured bacterium | reverse complement strand
CGATCGCCGCGGCGGGCCCGCCGCCGCCGCCGCGATGGAGCGCCAGCGAGGGACCGCTCGCGCTGCCGCCGCCGCCGCGGTGGAGCGCCAGCGCACTGCCGCCGCCACCCAGCGCGCCGCCCGGGGCGGGCGCACTCCAGCCGTCGGCGATCGCCGAGGACGAGATGCCCTGCACCGGGGTCGGCGCGCTCTCGCTGAGCGCCGCCAGCCGGGCGGCGATGCGGTCCGCGAAGGCGGTGGGCGACTGCGGCTCCGGCGTCAGCTCGTCGGTGGTGGTGAGGCGGCGGAAGCTCTCGTCCGCGCGGTGGCTCACCGCCACGCCGGCGCGGACGCCGGCGGCCGCCGCCGGCGCCGCCGCCGCGGCCGGCGCACCGCCCGGCTCGCCGGGCTCGATCAAAGTGATCTCGGTCAGGGGCTGCAGGTGCTCCGGTTCGCGCGGCGCGAGCACGATCCACAGCAGGAGCAGCACGTGGAGGACGAAGCTGGTGCCCAGGCCGAGCCGCGCGCGGCGCCGGTACTCCTGCCGCTCGTTCGGGATCACGGCCGCGCTCACGAGTGGGCCCTCACGCGCTGGCGCGTGGCGAGGGCCAGCCGCTTCGCCCCCGCGACCCGCGCCTGCTCGAGCAGCACCTTCACGCTCGCGTACGGCGCGCCGGAGTCCGCGCGCACGACCACCAGCACGTTCTCGTTGCCGGGCTCGGCGAGCCGCGCCCGGAGCGCGCCGACCAGGGCGTCGGCGGCCACCACCTGCTCGTCCACCGCCAGGCGCCCGTCGGCGCCCATCGTGATGCTCACGTTGCGCTGGTTCTCGGCCTCGCGCGTCACCGCCTGCGGCAGGTTGACCGGCAGGTCGGCGACCGAGAGCAGGGGCGCGGTGACGAGCAGGATGATGACCAGCACCAGCGCGACGTCGATGAGCGGCGTCATGTTGGGGCGGGTGATCATCTCGGACCAGGCCTGTCGGCGACGGATCATCTCATCTCCCCACGACGGCGATCGCGGCCGCGCCCTGCGCGCGGGCCTCGTCGAGGACGGCGACGAAGTCCCCGTGGGCGACCGTGTCGGCGCAGCGCACGACCACCTGCCGGGTCGCGCTCGCGTCGAGCAGCGCCCGCAGGCGCGGGCCCAGCGCCCCGCGGGCGACCGGCGAGCGGTTCACCACGATCTCGTCGGGGCCCAGGATGGCGATCTCGACCCGCTCGGTGCGGGCCGGCGCCGCCTCGCGGCCGCTCGCGGCCGCGCGCGAGACCGCGATCCCCGACTGGAGGGCCATCGGCGTGGCGACGAGCAGGATGACCACCAGCACCAGCGAGACGTCGATGAGCGGCACCATGTTCGGCTCGGTGATGCCTTCCGGACGCTTCGAACGGGAGCGACGGGACATGGTCGGACTCAGGCGACCCGCGACGCGGCGGACTCGCCCGTCGCCGGCTCGCTCAGAGTGAGCCGCAGGCCGCGCGCGTGGTTCTCGGCGGTGGTCAGCATGACGCCCATGCGCCGGACGAAGTGGTTGTAGAGCAGCACCGCCGGGACCGCGACCAGCAGCCCCGCGGCGGTGGTGAACAGCGCCTCCGCGACGCCGGCGGCGACCACCGAGGGGCCGGCCGAGCCGGTGCGGGCCATGTCGTGGAACGCGCGCATGATGCCCCACACCGTGCCGAGCAGGCCGATGAGCGGCGCCGTGTTGCCCATGGTGCCGAGCACCCCCAGGTTGCGCTCGAGCAGCAGCCGCTGCTCGCTGAGCGTGATCTGCAGCCGCTCCTCCTGGTGCTCGCCCGGCAGGTGGGCGTTCTTCAGCACCTGCGCCGCCGCGGCGCCCGCCGGGTGCGGGGAGGCGGTGCAGGTCCACAGCGCCTCCTTGATGCCGCCCGTGCGCACCTGCTCGGCCACCTTCTGCATCAGCGACTCGGGGTCCTGGCGTCGCTTCCAGAAGTAGATGATCCGCTCGAGCGCGAACCCGAACGTGATGACGCTGCAGGCCAGGATGACCAGCATCACCGGACTGTTGCGCATCGCCTCCAGCCAGTCGAAGTTCTCGAACATCGGGATCGCTCCTTGGTGGGGTGGTCGTCCGGCGCGCTACCGCTTGCGCGCACCGGCTTCGAGCTGGGCGACGCGATCACCGGCCGCCCCCACGAGCTCGGGGTCCTTGGCGTGCTTCATGATGTCGCGGTAGGCCGTGAGGGCCCGCGCGTGGTCCTTGCGCGTCTCGTAGAGCGCGGCGCAGCGCGCCAGCGCGGAGAGGCGGAACGGATGGTCGCGGTCGGTCGCCGCCGCCGCCCCCTGATAGGCCGCCAGCGCCCCGTCCGCGTCGCCGAGCTGCTCGCGGGCGCGCCCGAGCCGGTACTGGATCTCGATCGCGAGCGTCCGCGCGGGGCGCGAGCGCAGCGCGAGGTCGAACTCCTCGGCCGCCGCCGCCGGCTGGCCCGCCGCGTCGGCGAGGTCGCCGAGCTGGAACGCCACCTCGGCCGCCCGCGCGTCGCCCGGGAAGTCGCGCCGGTACTGCTCGAGCCCCTCGCGCGCCTCGACCGTGCGCCCGAGCAGCCGCTGGCACAGCGCCAGGTTGTAGCGCGAGGCGGCGCGCACCTCGCCGCTCGCGGAGTCGTCGAGCACGCGGGTGAAGGCGACCGCGGCCTGCATGTAGTCCTTGGCCTCGAAGCGCATCAGGCCGAGGCGGAAGTGGACGGTGGCGGCCAGCTCGCTGCCCGGGAAGTAGGCCAGGAACTGCTCGTAGGCCTGCCGCGCCTCCTCGGTCGCGCCGGCCTGCGCCTGGGCGTCGGCGATCAGGAACTGGGCCTGGTCGGCGGCCGAGTAGCCGGGGAAGCGGCTGACGACGCGGCGGAAGTGGTCCGCGGCCTCGGCGAAGCGCTTCTCCTGGTAGTGACGGCGGCCGATCTGGAACTGCGCGTCGGCGGCGAACGCGCTGGCCGGGTACTGCTCGACCAGCCGCTCCAGCACCCCGGTGCCGTCCGGGCCCTGGCTCAGACGGTAGAGCGCGCGCTCGGTGCCGCGGGTCGCCTCGCGCGCGGCCGGCGTGCCCGGGAAGCGCTCGAGGACGGTCGCGAACGCCTCCAGCGCCGCCGCGTCGCGGCCGGCGTTGTACTCGCACTGGGCGAGCCGCAGGGTCGCCAGCGACGCGGCCGAGCTGCCGGCGAAGTGCTCGAGCAGGCCGCGGTAGCAGCGGCGCGCGTCCTCGTAGCGCTCGGCCTGGAAGTAGACGTCCCCCACCCGCGCCCAGGCGCGCTCGGCGATCGGGGCGCCGGCGCTGTCGCGCACGATCGCCTCCCAGCGGTCCGCCGCGTCGCCCGCGCGGTCGAGCCGCAGGTAGCAGAGCCCCGCCTGGTAGAGCGCCAGCAGCCGCCGCGGGTGGCCGGGGAAGCGGCGCAGGAAGTCCTCGTAGGCGCCCGCCGACTCCCGGTAGCGCTTCTGGTTGAAGCGCTCGTGGGCGATGTCGAGGAACGCCGCCGCCAGCACCTCGCTGCGGCCGGTCGAGCCGTAGCGCGCCAGCAGGCGCTCCTCGGTGGCGATCGCGAGACTGTCGCGACCCTGGCGGGCGTAGGTCCACGCCAGCAGCTTGGTCGCGGAGGCGCCGACCGGATGGTCGGGGAACTCGCGCAGGACCTGCTCGAGGGTCGCCTGGGACTCGGGATAGCGGGCCTGGGCGGCCGCGGCGTCGGCGTCGATCAGCAGCGCGTAGGCGCGCCACGGCGAGCGGCTGGGCGGCATCCGGCGGAGCAGCAGGTGGGGCGCCCCGGAGAGCTGCCCGAGGTCGCCGGCGCGGTGGTAGCTGTACTGGAGCAGGCACAGCGCCGCCTCGACCAGCTCCTGGTGTTCGGGCGACGCGAACACCAGGTGCCCGCCGGCCTCGCGCGACCGCGCGTAGCGGTCGAGCACCAGCTGGAAGTAGGGCGCGGCGGCCAGGGGCTTGTTCTGGTCCAGGAGACCGACGCCGGCCAGGTAGGCGGCCGCCGGGGCCTCCGCCTCGAGCGGATAGCCGGACACCACCGCCTGGTAGCTGCCGGTGGCCTCGGCGCGCCGCCCGAGCTGGTCCAGGCAGCGGGCGACCCGGTACTGGGCGCTGGCCGCCACCTGGTGCTGGAAGTAGCTCGCGAGCACGCGGTTGAACTCGACGATCGCCCCCGCCGGGTCGTCCCGGGCGATGAGCGCCTCGCCGACCAGGAACTGGGCGCGGGCGGCGACGTCGGTCCCGCCGTGGGCGACGACCACCGCCCGCAGCAGCGACAGCGCGGAGTCCGTCCCCCCGGCCAGGAACACCGCCCCGGCCCGCCGCAGTTCGGCCTCGGCCCGGATGCGCGGGTCGCGGACGCGCTGGGCCACGCGGGCGAACTCCTCGGCGGCGCTGCGATGGTCCCGGGCGGCGAGGAAGGTGCCGGCCTTGCCGAGCAGCGCCGGGTCTCGCAGCGCGCTCGTCGCGTGACGCTCGGCGACCTCCTGGAAGGCGGCGGCCGCCTTGAGCAGCGAACCCTGGCGCTCGAGGCACAGGGCGCGCAGGTAGAGCGCCGGGGCTCCGGTCGGTCGCGGCCCCAGCAGGGCGAGTGCCTCCGCCGGCTGGCCCGCCTGCCAGGCGGCGGTGGCCCGCGCCAGGGTGAAGCGCGCGTCGCGCGCGATCCAGGGATGCGAGACCGCCAGCGCGGCGAGCCGCTTCTGCGCCGCCGCGGTCTCCCCGCGCCGGAGCTCGTTCCAGGCCTGCTCGAGCCGCGCCACCGGCAGCAACGGGCTCGCCGGGTGCCGCTTCTCCCACTTCGCCCACTCACGCGCCGCCCCGGCGTCGTCGCCGGCCGCCTGCTGCGCCTCGATCGCCGCGAACTCCGCGTCGTCGGCGAACGGGCCCTTGCCGAGGCCGGACGCCGCCTCGCGGTGGCGCACGCCGGCGTGGGCGTAGTCGCCCAGCTCGAACGCGACGGCCCCGGCGAGCAGGCGCGCGGCCGCGCGCCGCTCCTCCTCGAGGCTGCCGCGCAGCGCCTGCTCGAGCGCCTGCTGCGACTGCGCGAGCGCGGTCGAACGCGGGGCGCCGGACAGCGTGCGGACCTGCTCGAAGTCCTCGCCGATCTCGCGCAGCGTCGGGACCGACCCGTCCGGCCGCGCCGGCGCGGCGCGGCCCGCCCCGGCGTCCGGCGCGGCGGCCAGGGACGCGATCAGCATCAGCCCGGCCGCCGGGAGGGCGGCGGGCACGGTGCGGCGCGGGCTCATCGCGGCTCCTGCGGGGTTTCCTGCGCCTGGACCACCGGGACCTGTCCCTGCGGGCCGGCGGTCGAGATCTCGACCTGCCGCACCGGCCCGGCGATGCGCCGGCCCTCGCGGTCCTTCACCACCAGCTGGTAGCGGTAGCTGCCGTCGGCGAGCGGCATGCCGGACTCGTCCTTGCCGTCCCACTGGATGTGGGCGGGCGTCTGGCCGCTGCCGCCGAAGCGCCGCACCACCTCCTGCGCCTTGTTGACGATCTCCAGCGTCCAGTCCTGCGCGTCCGCCTTGGTGCGCGCGTTGAGCTGGATCTGCGTCACCGCCCGCTCGCCGGTGGGCGAGAACACGGCGGGCTCGGCCCGCGAGCTGGCGAAGAATCCGCCGAACCGGTAGCTCACGCCGACCCGGTGGGTCATCCCGAGCGGGTGGTCGGCGACGCCGTAGTCCACCTGGTACTGGTCCGCGAACCGCACGCTGAACCCGCCGGTGCCGGCCGCGTCGTCCACGCCCGCGCGCAGGGCGAGCCCCGGCTGGATCCAGTACTCGCCGCCGGCGTGGAAGCGGGCGCCGAGCCCCTGGGAGTGGTCCATCTGGGCCACGATCAGGCCGCGGCCCCCGAGCACCTGGGCCGCGACGCCGCCGCGGACCTGGGTGGGCCACGCCTCCTCGACCGACCGCAGCGTCAGCTTCGGCCCGCCCAGGTTGGCGACCGATCCGCCGACCCGGAGGCCGGGGCGGACGACGTACCAGCCGCCCAGGTCCATGCCGAACCCGCCGGCGGTGAAGTCCTCGACCCGCTGCTGGACCAGCTTGACGTTGGCCCCCACCGCGAACCGGGTCGAGAACGCCTTCGCGGCGGTCAGCAGGTAGGCGGTCTCGCCCTGGCGGAAGGTGCCGAGCGGGTCGTTCATGTCGTTCGTGCGCTGGAACTCGCCCGAGCCGAGCGACACGACGCTGACGCCGAAGCTGGGCAACCGGCTGCCCGGGACCGCGAACGCGATGCCGTTGATCGAGGTGTCCTCGAACAGCCGTGCGTTCTCGAACCGCAGCTCGTTCTGGTCCATCGCCGACAGCCCGGCCGGGTTCCAGAGGACGCCGAGCGGGTCGTCCGCCACGGCGACGAACGCGCCCCCGAGCCCGAGCGTGCGCGCGGTGGTGTAACGGTTGAACCACTCGCCGGGACCGCCGGCGTTCTGCACCTGGGCGCGGACCGGGCCCGCCAGCGTCAGCGTCGCCAGCAGGGCGACCCCGCCCGTCCATGACCTGCGATTGGGGATCATCATGCCCTCCTAGCGGACGACCGCGATCTTGCGGCGGATGACGTGCAGGGTCTCGCCGGTCCCCTGCGCTTCGACCAGCACGATGTAGCCGCCGCTGGCGACCACGCGGCCCTCGCCGTTGCGCCCGTCCCAGGCGACCTCGTTGAGCCCGGAGGCGCCGCCCGCGTCGCCGCGCGCGAAGGTGCGCTGGAGCACCAGGTCACCGCTGAGCGTGAAGATCCGCATCGTCACCGTCGCGTGGTCCGCGAGCTGGTAGGCGATCGTGGTGGGCTCGTTCGGCGGGTGGAACGGGTTCGGATAGTTCGTGATGTGCCCGCCGGCGGCGTTGGGGTCGACGAACGCGGTCTGCAGGTCGAGGTCGGCGACGAGACCGTTCGACGAGGCGCGCACGCGCCCCATCTCGGGCTGGCGCGGGCTCAGGAAGTCGGCGCGCGCCACGCCGTCGGCGGCGGTGAGGGAGTCGAGCGGGGTCAGCTGGCCGGCGCCGGCGAGGACCGCGAAGGTCATCGCCTGGTCGGGCACGCCGTTCTCGAACGCGTCCACCAGGCGCGCGCTCACGGTCGCGTGCTTGTTGCCCCCCACCCAGGGCGGGGCGCTGGCGAGGCGGATCGCGGTCGGCTGGCCGGGGCCGATCGTGATCGCGTTCGAGGTGGCCGGGGCGTTGCCGGCGTCGTCGCGGGCGATGATGACGATCGGCTCGGCGAACGTGTAGGTCTCCGACACCGCCCGCTGGCCCTGCAGGAGCTGGAACTGGGTGGTCAGCAGCGTGCCGCGGCCGGGGCCGCGGGTCGAGGCGTTCTGCACCTCGAGCGTGACGAACGAGTTGATCTCCTGGATCACGCTGCCGGCGTCGTTCGTGACCTTCACCGTGAGCGTGAACGGCTCCCCGGCGCGGGCCGAGGAGGGGCTGATCGAGGCCTCGAGGTGGAAGCCGCTCGAGATCGCCCGCACCTGCGTGCTGCTGCCCGGGATCGAGGGCCGCGTCACGTCGCTCACCGTGATCTGGTTGTAGCCGCCGCGCGCCAGCCGCACCGGCATCTCGGCCTGGCCGTCCACCAGCGCCTGGTCGGGCGGCAGGGTGGCGAGCGGGTCATCCGAGGTGATGCGGACGACGTCGGTCACGCCGCCGACCGGGTTCCACCAGTTGTCGGTGGCGAGCACGGTGACGTTGAAGGCGTAGTTGATGGACTGGTCGGTCGCCGCGCCGCCGCGGCCACCCGGCGTGCCCGGCAGCGGGTATTCGCCCGGCGCCAGCACCAGCACGCGCGCGAACGGACCGCCGCCCACCGACACCGCGCTCGAGGTGTCGGGCCGGATGGAAGGCTGCGTGATGTCGCTGGCCCAGATGCGCTGGCTGCCGGTCCGGTAGAGCGTGGTCGGGATCAGCGCCTGCCCGCCGGTGAGCCGGGTGCGCGCCGGCATCCCGGCCGCCGCGTCGCTCGAGCCGAGGGCGATGCTGTCCGTGACGCCGCTCACCAGGTTCCAGAACGCGTCCACCGCCCGCACCGTCAGCGTGAAGGCGGTGCCGGCCTGCTGGGCCGTCGGGTCGCCTTCCTTGCCGTCGGCGGTGCCGCCGCGCGGCGACTGGCCCGGCAGCAGCACCTGGAGGCCGCTGAAGGGGCCGGGATTCACGGTGAAGCTGTTGCTGGCGCCGGTGTGCGGCGGGGCCGAGAAGTCGGCGACCGCGAACGAGACCGCGCCGCCCGCGCCCTTGAACACCATCGGACCGCTCCAGGTCCCGGCGGAGAAGGTGACGAACTCGGGCGCGATGCTGCCCGCACCGGTGTTGGCGACCAGCACGGCGTCGCCGGCGAAGCCGGGGATCGTGTTCCCGCTGGCGTCGGTGGCGCGGATCGTGACGGTGACCGGAACCCCGGCGACCTGCGGCGAGGCGATGGTCGAGACCACGAAACGGTCCACCGAGCTCGGGATCACCTGGATCCCGGGGCTCGTCATGCCCTGGATGGATCCGTTCGTGAGGTCGGCGATCGTCAGCGTCTGGGTGCCGACGGTGCCGAGGCTGGGGCTGAACTGCCGGAAGCCGTTGCTCATCACACCGGTGAGCGGTGTGTTCGCGGCGCCGTCGCTCGAGGTGAGCCGCACGTTGTCGCCGCTCGGCACCGGGTTCCAGTAGGCGTCGGTCGCCCACACGCTCACGACGAAGGCGCGCCCGGCGCTCTGGGTGGCCGGCGTCCCGACCTTGCCCGAGACGCTGCCGGGCAGCGGCGACTCGCCGGGCACCACGAGCTGGACGCGGGCGAACGGCCCCGGGTGGACGATGAACGGGTCGCTGGTGCCGTTCTTCTGCGGCGCCGCCTCGAGGTAGGCGTACATGTTCACGTTGCCGCGGTTGATGCTGCTCTCGTCCGCGCGGTACATCGTGACGTTGCCGCTCCACTGCCCGTTGCTGAACGTCACCACCTCGGGGCTGATGCGGCCGTCGCCGAAGCTGGTGATCTCCTTGAGCCGCACCGGGCCGGAGAAGCCGGTCACGGTGTTGCCGGCCGGGTCGATCGCGGTGATCGTGGTGCCGTCCGGGACACCGGCGTACTTGTGCTTCTGCGAGATCGTCGCGAAGCGGAAGCCCTGCAACACCAGCGACTGGACCGCCGCCGAGGCGCCGTCCGGGATCGTGCCGTCGGTCTGGTCGTGGGCGAAGACGGTGAAGGTGCCGCCGGCGTTGAACGTCACCGTGAAGCCGGCGGTGCCGCCCACCAGCTGGGCCGGCGCGGGCAGCGTGGCGCTGGCGTCCGAGGCCAGGATCTCGATGGCACTCGTCGTCGTCGGCACCAGGTCCCAGTTCGTGTCGCAGGCCCGCACGGTCACCGTGAACGGCACGCCCGCCGTTTGCCGGTTCGGCGTGCCGGTCTTGCCGCTCGGCGTGCCGGGGGCGGCGGTCTCGCCGGGCAGCAGCACCTGGAGCCGGCTGTAGGGACCCGCCAGCGCGACGGCCGGCGCGAACGCGGCGACCGCGAGCGCCAGTCCGGCCGTCATCCATGAGATCAGCGTTACCCTGCGCACCATGCCACCTCGAAGTTGGGGAGCGGGATCGACCGCGCCCCCCGGTGGTCGGGAGGCGTCGCGTCGCGTAGCGTCGAGTCGGGCGGCGTGAAGGATCGCGGCCAGGGGGGGCCGCCGCGGACCCGTCGTCGTTCCGACCGTCCGGCTCCGGCGTCCGCGCCCGTGGCAGCCGCCGTGCCGCGCCATCGTGCGAAAGGCGAGCCGACGCGGGCCGCAGCATTCAGCGCCTTGCGGCGCAAGGGTCTGGTCGCGGAGCGGGGGTGCGAGGGGACGGCCCCGGAACGTCGCGGATGGGACCCCGAGGGTGGGTTCCCCCAGGCCGGAGCATGCGTTCCGCGGGGCGGCGCCCGCATTGTGCCCAGCGCCGGCGTCGCACGGGTACGACCCCGCCGACGGGGACGCGGTTCAGGCGGCCCGCGGCCCCCGGCGCCAGACGCGGCCGACCATCCCCCAGCCGTCCTCGAGCAGCGTGTAGAGGCAGGGCACCAGGACCAGCGTCAGGACGGTCGAGGCGGCGAGGCCGCCGATCACGGTGCGGGCGAGCGGGTAGTAGAGCACGTCCCCGACCGCGTTGCCGCCGATCGCCAGCGGCAGCAGGCCGAGGATCGTGCACAGCGTGGTCATGAGGATCGGCCGCAGCCGGTCGCGCGCGGCCTCCTCGATCGCCCGGGTGCGCTCGACGCCGCGCTCGCGCAGCTGGTGGATGTGGTAGACGAGCACGATCCCGTTGTTCACCACGATCCCGATCAGGATGAGCAGACCGATCTGCGCCATCAGGTTGAACGGCGAGCCGGTGAGCAGCGAGATCCAGGCGATGCCGACGAAGGCGAAGGGCAGGGCGAGCATGATCGCGAACGGGTGGAGCAACGACTCGAACAGCGCGGCCATCACCAGGTAGACCAGCATCAGGGCGAGGATCAGGTTGAGCATCATCTCCTGCTGGGTCTGGTCGGCCTCCTCGAATCCGGAGCCGAATGACCACGAGTAGCCGACCGGGAAGCTCATCCCGTCCATCTCGCGGGACACGTTCTTGCGGATCTCGCCCGCCTTCTTCGAGTCGCAGTTGCCGCGCACGGCGAGGATCGAACGTCGCTGCTGGCGCTCCACGCCGGCCGGGGTGCGCACGGTGCGGAAGTCGGCCAGCGACCCGAGCGGGACCGTCCCCTCGCCCTCGACCACGACCGGGAACCGGTCCAGCTGGTCGAGGCTCGAACGATCGCTCTCGGCCAGTCGCGCCTGCACCTGGACCTCCCCGTCGGGGCCGCGGAAGCGCGCCAGCGAGCGGCCGCGGAAGAAGCGCGCGACCGCACCCCCCACCTCGGCGGTCGTGAGGCCGTAGCCGAAGGCGCGGTCGCGGTCCACGACCACCTCGACCTCCTGCCGGCCGCGCTCGCCGCCCACGACCACGTCGTTCAGGCCCGGCACCCGGGCGAGCCGCCGCTGCACCTCCTCCGCCAGGCCGTCGAGCCGCGGCCCGGGGTCGCCGAACAGCCGCACCGTGATCCGCGAGGGGCCCGAGTCCTCGTCGCGGCCCCGCAGCCGGAGCTTGACCCCGGGCAGGGCCGGCAGCCGCGCGCGCAGCGCCTTGCGCAGCACGTCGGCGCCCTCGTCGTGCTGGTGACCGCTCGCGAGGTAGGCGCGCGTGAAGCCGCTGTTGTTCGTGAAGTACGAGTAGGTCGAGCGCACGTTCAGCGAGTCCATCCGCTCGTGGATCCAGTCCTCGACCCGGGTGACGTACTTCTCCACCTCGCGGTGGTTCAGGTTGTCGCTGAACTCGTACTGGATGCCCACCCCCTCGACCTTCGAGGCGGTGAACGCGCTCTTGTCCACCGGGAGGAACGCGAGGATCGCGCCGACGAATACCGCGACCGCGATCCCGGCGCTGGCGGGACGGTGGGTCAGGGTCCAGTGGAGGACCCGCTGATGGAACGCCGCGATGCGCAGCAGGGCGTTCGACGGGGGCCCCACCCGCGCCTGGAGCAGGCGACCCATCGCCAGCGGGATCGCGGTCAGGGACAGGAACAGCGAGCACACCAGGGTGAAGATGATCGTGCGCCCGACCTCGCCGATCCAGGTCGTGATCTCGGTCCGTCCACCCAGCACCAGCGGCAGGAAGACGATGATCGAGGTGGCGGTGGACGAGAGCACCGCCGGCAGCACCTCGCGGCTGCCGAGCAGCGTGGCGCGCAGGTTCGAGCGGCCCGCCTCCCGGTGCCGATGGATGCTCTCCAGCACCACCACCGCGTTGTCCACCAGCATGCCCACCGCCAGCATCAGGCCCATCATCGAGAGGATGTTGAGCGTCCGCCCGCTGAAGAACATGAGCGCCGAGGCCGCCAGCAGCGAGAACGGGATCGCGATCGCCACCACCGTCGTGGTCACGGCGTTGCGCAGGAAGAAGAACAGCACGCCGGTCGCGAGCAGGGCGCCGACGATCCCGGCGTGCATGAGCCCCTCGAGCGAGTTGCGGATGTCCTGTCCCTGATCGGTGAACGTCAGCACGCGGATGCCCCCGAGCTGGGGGTCACGCCCGACCGCGTCGAGCACGCGCCGGGCGCGTTCGGCCACCTCGACCGTGTTGGCGCCCGACTCCTTGATCACGTTGAGGCCGATCGCGCGCGACCGGTCGAGGTGACGGCCGTAGTCGAGGTCCGGCTCGGCGAGCGCGACCGTGGCGATGTCGGCGAGCCGCAGACCGCGCTCGTCGACCGGGAAGTCCTGGAACTCCCGCAGGGTGGCGAACTGATTGACCACCCGCAGCGGCCACGCCTCGTCGCCGCGGCGCAGCAGGCCCGCGTTGAGGCTGCGACTCGAGGCGTCCAGCCGCGCCAGCACACGCTCGGCGTCGAGCCCATGGCGCTGAAGGGCCGCGAGCGAGAAGTCGATGCGGACCTGGGGCGGCTCCACGCCGTAGAGCTCGACCTTGGCGACCCCGGGCACCCGGCGCAGCGGGTCGGCGACGTTGCGGTTCAGCAGCTCGTAGTCCCGCGACAGGTCGCGGTCGGCGGAGATCCGGCACTCGAGCACCGGGATGTCGGAGGAGCGGAACGAGTTGACCTGGATCTGGTCCACGTCCACCGGCAGGCGGTCGCGGATGCGCTCGAGCTTCTCGCGCGCCTCGACCCGGAGCGGGGCGATGTCCTCGCCCCAGTCGAACTCGACGTAGATGTTGGCGGCGTTCGTCGAGGACCAGGACGAGATCCGCCGCACGCGCGAGAGCGTGGCGAGCGCCTCCTCGGCCGGGCGGGTGATCTCCTCCTCCACCTGCGCCGGCAGCGCGTTCGGATACGGGATCGTGATCTCGATGCCCGGGAAGCTCACCTCGGGCAGGAACGCGAGCGGCAGCCGCGGAGCCGAGATCGCGCCCAGCACCAGCATGCAGATCAGCACCATGCTGGCGGTGACCGGGTGGCGGAGGCTCCAGCGCGGCAGGTTCACGGCCGTCGCCTCACGGCCTGCGGTCGAGGGTCGCGTAGACGACCGGCAGCACGACCAGGGTCAGCACGGTCCCGGTCGTGAGCCCGCCGATCAACGTCAGCGCGAGCGGCGCGCGCACCTCCGCACCCTCGCCGAACCCGAGCGCCATCGGCAGCAGCCCCAGCACCGTGGTCATCGTCGTCATGAGGATGGGCCGCAGCCGCACGGTGCCGGCTTCGACCAGCGCCTCGACCTTGGCGACGCCGCGCGCGCGGAGCTGCTTCGTGTAGTCAATGAGGACGATCCCGTTGTTCACCACGATCCCGGCCAGCACCACCATGCCGATGAGCACCATGACGTTGACCGAGGTCCCGGTCACCAGCAGGCTGAGCACCACGCCGACGATCGCCATCGGCAGCGTGAACATGATGACGAACGGGTGGAGCAGCGACTCGAACTGGCTCGCCATGACCAGATAGACGAGGAAGACCGCGAGGATGAGCGCGAACCGCAGCGAATCGAACGACTCCGCCAGCTCGCTGTTCTGGCCGGCGAGGGTGACGCGGACGCCCGGCGGCACCGCGAGCCCGTCGAGCGCGGCCTGGATGTCGCGCGCGGCGGAGGCGAGATCGCGCCCTTCGAGGTTGGCGGAGACGACCGCCGCCCGCTGCTGCGAGATGCGGCGGATCTCGGCCGGGCCGCGGGAGATCGAGACCGCGGCGACCGCGCCCAGCGGCACCGGGCGCCCCTGGTTGCGCCCCACCTCCAGGTTGGCGAGCTCGGCGACCACCGACCGCTCGCCCTCGCTGGCCCGGACCCGCACGTCGAGCTTGCGGTCGAGGTCGCTGAACTGGGTCGCCGCCTCCCCCTGCACCGCGTTGCGCACCATGCGCGAGGCGCCGGCCGGGTCGAGCGCCATCGCCGCCAGCCGGTCCCGGTCGAAGGCGATCTGCACCTCGGGGTCGCCCAGGCGCATGGACGACTCGAGGTCCTCGATCCCCGCCACGGCGGCGAGCCGTGCGGCGACCGCCTGCGACACCGAGCGCAGCGTGTCGAGGTCGTAGGCGTAGACCTCGACCTCGACCGGGCTGCGGACGCTGAGCAGCGACGGCCGCTCGAAGTCGTAGCCGAGTCCCGGGACGGCGTCCATCGCCCGGCGCAGCCGCCCAGCCACGTCCTCCTCGGCGGAGCGGTCGGTGGCGCGCCGCAGCTGGACCGCGATCTGGCCGCGGTTGGCCTCGCGCGCGGAGCCGGCGAACGCCGACAGGTCCGTCTGGCCGGCGCTCGTGTAGACGAACCGGACGCGCGGGTCGTCGCGCACCGTCGCGGCGATCCGCTCCAGCGTCGCGTCGGTGACGTGGAGCGCCGTACCCTCGGCGAGCCGCACGTTGAAGTGGAACTCGCCCTGGCTGAACGGCGGGAACAGGTTGCGGGGCAGCATCAGCCCGACCGCCAGGGTCAGCGCGAGCCCCAGGGTGGAGGCGGCCAGCACCCGGCCGCGGTGACGCAGCGCGCCGCGCACCAGCGACGGGTAGTGTCGCTCGACCGCCCCGTACGCGAGGTCGAACGGCCGCAACGACCGCTCCACCGCCGGCCGCCCGGACCGCCCGAGCCACGCCGCACCCCGCCCGACGGTCCGCGGCAGGTAGAGCAGGACGCCGAGCGCCCAGCCGAGCGACGTCGCCCAGCGGCCGCGTCGCCGCTCGCCCGCCGCCCCGGGGGCGTCCCCCGCGGGCGCGCGCACCCCCATCGCCGACAGGGTCGGCACCAGGGTCAGCGCCACCGCCAGCGAGGCGAGCAGGGAGAAGGTGATCGTCAGCGCCTGGTCGCGGATCAGCTGGCCGGCCAGGCCCTCGACGAACACCAGCGGGAAGAAGACGGCGACGGTCGTGAGCGTCGAGGCGGCGACCGCCATCGCCACCGTCGCGGCGCCGCGGGAGGCCGCCACGCGCGGGGCGTCCCCCTCCTCGCGGCTGCGGAACACGCTCTCGAGCACGACGATGGAGTTGTCCACCAGCATGCCCACGGCGAGCGCCAGGCCGCCGAGCGACATCAGGTTCAGCGACAGACCGCCCCGGTACATGATGATGAAGGTGGCGAACACCGAGACCGGGATCGAGAGCGCCACGACCAGGGTCACGCCGAGCCGGCGCAGGAAGGCGAACAGCACCAGCACCGCGAGGACGCCGCCGAGCCCCGCCGACCAGGTCACGTCGTTCACCGCGTTCTGGATGAAGCGCGACTGGTCGGCGACCTTCACCAGCTTCATGGGCGGCGGCAGCTGCAGGCGGTCCACCCGGCGCTGCACCGCGCGGGCGACCGAGACGGTGTTCGCGTCGCCCTCCTTGTAGATCGCGATCTCCACCGCCTCGGCGCCGTCGAGCCGCGCGACCACCTCGCGATCCTTCGCCACCCGTCCCACCGTGGCCACGTCGCTGAGCCGCACCAGCCCGGCGGGCCGCGAGGCGAGGATGACCCGGCCGATCTCGCGCGGGTCGGCGAACTGGTTCGTGGCGCGGATGAGGTACTCCGACTCCCCCTCGGTGAGCGAGCCGCCGGCGAGGTTGATGTTCTCGTCGGCCAGCCGGCGCGAGACGTCGGCCAGCGTGAGCCCGACCGCCGAGAGCCGGCCGGCGTCCACCTCGACGCCGATCTCCTGCTCCTCCCCGCCCACCACCTTGACCGCGGCCACCCCCGGCGCGCCCTCGAGGTCGCTCTTCACCGTCTGTTCGGCGATGCGGCGCAGGCGCTGCAGGTTGCCGCCGCCCGAGAGCCGCATGCGCATGATCGGGTCGAGCGACGGGTCGAACCGGAGCACCGCCGGGCGCTTCGCCTCGCGCGGGAGCGTGACCAGGTCGAGCTTCTCCCGCACCGCGAGCGAGGCGAGGTCCATGCGGGTGCCCGAGGCGAACTCGAGCGTGACCTCGGACTGTCCCGGGCGCGAGATCGAGTGGAGGCGGACGAGGCCGGGCACGACACCGACGCCCTCCTCCACCGGACGGGTGACGAACTGCTCGACGTCGCCCGGGGCGGCGTCCGGCAGGTCGGTGCGGACGGTCAGCGACGGGTAGGAGATGTCGGGCAGCAGGTCCACGTCGAGTCGGGTGGCCGCGACCGCGCCGAAGATGACCACCCCGAGGGTGGTCATGAAGACGGTGACCGGGCGACGGATCGAGCCGTCGATGATGCGCATGGACGCTCCCTTCGCCGAGGTCGGACGCGGCCGGCGGCCGGCGCCCGGCTAGAGCCGGACCGCCTTGATCCGCGAGCCCTGCTTGAGGCCGCCCTGACCCACGGTCACGATGCTGTCGCCCGCGCTCAACCCCGCCAGGATCTGCGACGTGTCGCCGGAGGTGGCGCCGATGCGGACCGCCGTGCGCGCCACCGTGTCCCCCCGCGCGACGAAGACGAAGTTCTCGCCGTCCTCGTGGACCGCCGCGCGGCGCGGGATGAGAAGCGCGTCGTCGAAGTCGCCGGTGCGGATGCGCGCCCGCGCGAAGCTGCCGGGCCGCAGCAGTCCGTCGGCATCGCGGACCTCGAGCGTCACCTTGAAGGTGCCGTTGCTGTGGTCCACGACCGGGTTCACGAGGGTGACGCGGGCCGGGAACTCCCGGCCGGGGTGGGCGTCCACCTCGAGGCTCGCGCTCTGCCCGACCCGGACGCGGGGCAGTTCGCGCTCGGGGAAGTAGACGCGCGCCAGCATCGGCCGCACGTCCGCCAGACGGAAGCACTCGCGGCCCGGCAGCACGGTCTCGCCCAGCTGGATCATCCGCCCGGTGACACGGCCCTCGAACGGCGCGACGATCCGCATCCCGGCGAGGTCGTGACGCCGCTGTGCGAGATCGACTTCGGCGCCGCGCAGCTTGAGGTCGAGGTCGTCCAGGTCCTTGGTGCTGAGGAAGCCCTGCTGGCCGAGCTGGCGGCCGCGCTCGGCGTCGCGGCGCGCCACCTGGACCGCCAGCTCGGCCCGTTCGGCCGCCAGCCGGGCCTCGGTGTCCTCGAGCCGCGCCAGCACGGCGCCCTTCTCGACCCAGTGGCCCTCCTCCGCGAGCAGCGCCACCACCTCGCCCTGTCCGCGCGCCACCAGCACGGCGGCGTTCTGCGCCTCGAGCGTGGTGGTGGTCTGGAGCCAGGTCGCGATGCGGCCGCGCTGGACCACCGTCAGCTCGACCGGGGCCGCCGTGGGCCCGGTCTCGCCGTCCTTCTTCTTGCCGTTGCCGCCGGCGTTGCGCACCAGGAGCACGCCCACGACCACGCCGGCGACCACCAGCACACCGACGCCGGACCAGATCCACACCCGGCGCGAACGACGGGATCCCGTCCGACCTTCCATCGCCACCTCCCCAGGAGTATCGCCGTCGTCGGGGGCCCGGCCCCCGCCCCGCTGTTACGCCCCGCGGGGCCGCGGGGTTGCACCCCGCCCCGCGCCGGACGTTGAGCGCGCCGCCTCCGCTGTGTCATGCTCCCGGCACCATCCACCGGCCCGCGCGCGCCCCGGCGGCGGCGCGGCCCACGCCCCACCCGCTAGGACCGCCCCGGGCGCCGCCCGGTTTCAGAGGGAGGCCCGATGGACCGCCGACCCCGCCGTTCCGCCGCGCTCCGCGCCCCCGGCGCCCGGTCCGCGTTCGCGATCCCCGCGCTCCTCGCCCTCACGCTCGCCGCCGTCCCCGCCCGCGCGGTGCGCGCCCCCGACGCGACGACGGACGCGGGGATCCGCGCCCCCGGCGCGGGCGCGGTGGTCCCGGCGGATGCCGCGACCCGCGCCCGGCTCGAGGCCGCCGCGCCGTGGCGCGGGTTCACCGACCGGCACGGGGCATGGACCGCGCTGTGGAACGCGCGCACCGCGAGCCCGCACCGTGCGCTGGGCCCGGCGATCCCGCTCGCCGGCTTCGCCGACCGTGCGGACGCGGTCGAGGCGGCCCTGCGCGCCTTCATCGCCGGCCACCCCGGGCTGTTCGGCGCCCCGGTCCTCGAGCGGACGCGCGCGCAGCGGGTGCGCGGCACCTGGTACGTGAGCTTCCGCCAGCTCGTGGCCGGCCTGCCGGTGCTGTTCGGCGACTGGGAGTTCCGCGTGTCGGGGAACGGCCGGCTGCTCTCCTTCGGCGCCGACGCCCACCGCGTCGCCGACCACGAGCTGCCGGTCGCGGGCCGGCTGCCGGTGTCGGTCGCGCGGGCCGCCGCCCGCGCCGGCCTCGCCTTCGACCCGGCGCGCGACCGGGTCGAGGGGGCCGAGACGCTCGCGCTGCTGCCGCTCGTCGCGGCGGAGGGCCCGGGCCTGCGGGTCGTCACCGAGGCGCGCGTGGTGACCGCCGATCCGCCGGGCGACTGGCGCACGCTGGTCGACGCCGCGACCGGGGAGGTGCTGTGGCGCCGCAACCACGTCCGCCACGCGATCACCGGCACCGCGACCGGCACGGTCCATCCGCTGCTGCCGACCGACGCGACCGTCGCCCGGCCGCTGCGCGGCCTCACCGTGAACGTCGGCCCGACGGCGGTGACCACCGACGCCGGCGGCGCCTACGGACACTCGCCCGGCGGCGCGGTCACGGTGAGCGCCCAGCTGCGCGGTCCCTTCGTGGACGTCCACCGGCAGGACGGGGTGCCGGACGCCTCGTTCTCGACCCCGGCCGCCGACCCGGCGACGGTGGACATCGCCTTCACCGCCGCGAACTCGCACGATGCCGAGCGCGACGGCTTCCACCACGTCCAGCTCGTCCACGACTACGTGAAGACGCTGGACCCCGGGGCGGTGGGCGTGGACTACGTGGTGCCCTGCAAGGTCAACATCGCCAGCACCTGCAACGCCTTCTACAGCACGGCAGACGGCTCGGTGAACTTCTACGCCGCCGGCGGCGGCTGCCCGAACACCGCCACCATGCCCGACGTCGTCTACCACGAGTACGGCCACATGGTGAACCACGAGATCTACCAGCAGGCCGGGCAGGGGTCGGGGATGAACAACGGCGCCCTGCACGAGGGGATGGCGGACGTGCTGGCGGCGATGATCCAGGACGACCCCAACGTCGGCAAGGGTTTCTTCGGCCCCGCGACGGTCCTGCGCACGATCGACAACACCCGCCGGTGGCCCGAGGACGCGAGCGGCGACGGCCACGTCACCGGGCTCATCATCGGCGGCGCGTTCTGGGACCTGCGGCAGTCGGCGGGCCTCGCGGTCGCCGCGCAGCTCTCCCACTTCGCCAAGTACGGGATCCCCGACGACCCGGACGACGGCGTGGCGATGAACGAGTACTTCATCGAGACGCTGGTCGCCGACGACGACGACGCCGATCTCGGGAACGGCACGCCGAACGGCGCCGCGATCGTCGCCGCCTTCAACGCGCACGGCATCGGCACCGGCTACTTCATGGACATCGTCCACGCCCCGCTGGCCGACCAGCCCGGCGCCGGCCCCTTCCCGGTCACCGCCACGGTGACCTACGCCGGCCCGTTCGGGGCGCTCGCGGGCGCGCCCAGCCTCCACTACGCCTTCAACGACGGCGCCTTCGGCAGCGTGCCGATGTCCCCGACCGGGAACCCGGACGAGTTCACCGCCTCCATCCCCGGCGTCTCCGGCGCGGTCGTGCGCTACTACGTCCGCGCGGCGGACTCCTACGGCGAGTCCGTCACCCACCCGGCGGCGGCGCCGGCCTCCGCGACCCACCGCTTCCTCGCCGGACCGGCGACCACGCTGCTGGTGCGCGACATGGAGGTCGATCCCGGCTGGACCGTGGGAGCGGCCGGGGACAACGCGACCACCGGTCTCTGGGTGCGGGCCGACCCGATCGGCACCCAGGTGACCGCCGGCATCGACGTCCAGCCCGAGGACGACCACACGGTGGCCGGGCTCCAGTGCTTCGTCACCGGCAACGCGACCCTGGGCTCCCCGGCCGGCACGAACGACGTGGACGGCGGGCGCACGACGCTCACCACCGCCTTCCTCGACGCCACCCCCGACGGCACGCACGACCCGGTCATCAGCTACTGGCGCTGGTACACGAACAACCAGGGGTCGAGCCCGGGGCTCGACGTCTGGCGGGTGGACATCTCGAACGACGGCGGATTCGACTGGGTGAGCGTCGAGAACACGACCGCGAGCGACGCGAGCTGGCGGCGCGTGCTGTTCCGGATCGCGGACTACGTCGAGCCCACGAGCCAGATCCGGCTCCGTTTCATCGCCGAGGACGCCGGCTCGGGCTCGCTGGTCGAGGCCGCGGTGGACGACCTCGAGCTGCTCGCCTTCAGCGACGTGGTCGCGGTCGGGGAAGCGCCGGCGCCCGCCGCCCTCGCGCTGCGGCTGGCCTCCGGGCATCCGGCGCCCGGGGCGCTGCGGCTCGACTACGCCGTGCCGGCCGCCGGACCGGTGCGCCTGGTCCTCTACGACGTCGCCGGCCGCGCCGTGCGCGCCCTGGTGGACGGACACCGCGCGGCGGGACGCCATGGGGTCGACTGGGACGGCCGCGACGACCGCGGCGCGTCGCTCGCGAGCGGCACCTACTTCGTCCGCCTGACGGCGGGCGGCGCGGCGCTGTCCCGGACCCTGGTGCGCGCCCGTTGAGAGGTGGCGCGAAGATTCGGGGAAACGCGCCGCAACCCACTGCGGGACGGAGGGTTGGGGCCCGCGAAGTCCCCCGGGGGTAACCCCGGTCCGGCGAACGGTTTCCGCGCCGAATCCCCGAATCTTCGCGCCACCCCCCGGCGACCCGGGGGGAAAGACGACGACGCCCGGGAGCCGATGGCCCCCGGGCGTCGCGCGCGTCCGGCCGCTACGAGGCGCTGGTCGCCGCCTTGCCGCGGAACTTGATCGTGCAGCCGAGCGACTTGGTCTCGCGGATCGCCACCGGCTTGCCGCTCGCGGTGGCCGCCAGCGCGTCGTTCAGCCAGCGCGCGGTGACCTCGGCCGGCTTGTGGGCGTTGTCGTCCACCGCTCCGTGGTACACCAGCTTGCCCTTGGCGTCGAACAGGAAGGCCTCGGGGGTGCGGGTGGCGCCGAAGGCGCGCGCCACGTCCGAGGTGGCGTCCATCACGTAGGGGAACTCGAGCCCCAGCATCTTCGCCCGCTCCTGCATCGCCGCCATGTCGTCGTCGGCCTTCACCGCCGGGTCGTTGGGGTTGATGGCGATGACGCCGACGCCCTGCTTCAGGTACGTGTTGCCGAGCTCCGTGATGCGCGACTCCCAGGCCTTCACCCACGGGCAGGAGTTGCAGGTGAACACCACCAGCGTCCCCTTCTCGCCCTTGACGTCGGCGATCGACACCGCCTTGCCGTCCACGCCGGTCATCTTCGCGGTGGCCATCGGCGCGCTCTTCCCGATCGCCAGCGCCTTGGGAGCCTCCTGCGCCCCCGCGGTCGCCGCCAACATCAGCATCCCTGCCGCCACCCACCGGATCGCACTCGGGTTCATCTCGCCTCCTCGGTCGGACGTGCCGGTCGCCGCGCGGCGGAGAGCAGCGCGTCGATCCGGACCTTCAACGTGTCGTACGTGGTCCTGCCTTCGTGGAACCAGACCTTGC
Organism: uncultured bacterium; assembly: GCA_964554725.1. Taxonomy (GTDB): domain Bacteria; phylum Eisenbacteria; class RBG-16-71-46; order RBG-16-71-46; family RBG-16-71-46; genus WS-11. Next base: position 16,684 of record CAZKQE010000001.1, on the reverse strand, counting down.
GGCCCGCCTCGTCGTAGAGGACGGTGGCGGGCAGCGCACCGCTCCAGCGAGCATCGATGCTGTCGATGAACGCCATGTCAGCACCCTGTTTGAGATAGGTCAAGAAATCGACCCCCTGCGACCGCAGGAAGCGCTGCGCCTCGGGGACCTGGCTGTCGATGTCCGCCGAGACCAGCACCAGCCGCAGGCCGCGCTCCCGGTACTCGCGCCGGATGCGCATGAGGTCCGGGAACTCCTCCCGGCACGGCACGCACCAGGTCGCCCACACGTTCAGCAGCACGGCACGGGCCCCGCCGGCCCGCACGGCGGACTGCACCTGGGCCACGGTGGCCGGCCGGATCTCCGCCGTCGGCTCGACCGCCGGCGGCGGCTCGGGGGGCGGGGCGGCGCAGCCGGCGCACGGCAGCAGCGCGAGCGCCAGCCCGACGACGAGGCGCCGGCCGCCGGGCGCGCGGGACCGGCTCATCCGGACGCCACCGCGGCGTCCGCGGGCGACGGCTCCGCCGCGAGCACGAAGCGCAGGCGCCGGTGCGCCTCCCGCAACGCGGCCTCGACCGTGTCCGGCGTCGCGCCCCGGGCGAACAGGAAGCCGGGATAGCGCGACCCCTCGGGGAACGGTGTCAGCCGCTCGCCGGGATGGGCGGTGACGACGACCTGGTCGATCCCGGGCACCGCCGCGGCCTCGGCGACGCCCTCGACCCGTTCCACCACGCCGGCCCCGGGGATGGGGACCATCATCACGCCGGCCGCCCCCGCCTCGCGGGCGATGCCGCCGGGGTCGCGGCCGAGCGCCGACATCAGCGTGAGCTCCTCGAGCGAGCGTCCGCCGTCGAAGCGCAGGACCCGCGAGCACAGGCCGCCGATCGGGCGGGCCGCCACCTCGATCAGCCACGGCGCCTCGCCCGCGATCCGCAGCTCGGCGTGGACCGGCCCGCGGGCGAGCCCGAGCGCACGGGTCGCGCGCTGGACGGTGTCGGCGAGCGCCGCCTGCGCCGCGGCCGGCAGCCGCGAGGGGGTGACGTAGAGCGTCTCCTCGAACGTCGGCCCGTCGAGCGGGTCGGGCTTGTCGAACAGGGCGAGCACCCGCAGGCGGCCCTCGTGCAGCATGCCCTCGAGCGCCACCTCCCGCCCGGGGACGAACGCCTCCGCGACCGCGGTCTCCGCCCACTCGCCGCACGCCCCGACCGCGGGCGAGGCGAGCAGCGCGGCGAGCCGGCGCATCGCCGCGCCGAGCCCGGCCACGTCGTCCGCGCGCATCACCCCGCGGCTCGCCGACAGGCGCCGGGGCTTGAGCACGCACGGGAGCCCCACCCGGGCGGCGACCGCGGCCGGGGCCTCGTCGAGGCGGCAGCGCGCGAACCGCGGCACCGGGAGGCCGGCGTCGGCGAGGATCTCGCGCTGGCGGAGCTTGTCGCGCGTGGCGGCGAGTGCGGCGACCGGGTCGTGCGCGAGCCCGAGCCGGCCGGCGATCGCCGCCGCCAGCGCGACCGTCTCGTCGTCGGCCCCCACCACCGCGGCGATCGGACGCCCGGCGGCGAACGCGGCGACCGCCGCGGCCGCCGCCTCCGGCCGGTCGAAGTCGAGCGAGATCACCCGCTCCGGGGTGCGCTCCGCCCACACCAGGGGCCGGTCGGTCCCCACCACCGCCGCAAGGCCGAGCCGCGCGGCGGCGGCGAGCAGCGCCTCGGCCCGCCACGAGGCGGTCGGCAGCAGCAGCAGCACCCGCGGGGCGTTGCGGCGGTCCTCCGGCGGGGCGGGATGGGGGCGGGCGACGGTCATGCGGCTACTTCTTCGACTGGGCGTAGTAGGGGTTCCGGCCGGCGGCGTGATCGGTCTGGTCCAGCACCTCGCCCAGCTCGGGGATCTCCTGCCGCAGCAGCGTCTCGATCCCCTGCTTCAGCGTGACGTCCGCCATGCCGCAGCCCTGGCAGCCGCCGCCGAGCCGCAGGAACACGTTGTTGCCCTGGACGCCGAGCAGCTCGACCCAGCCGCCGTGCGAGCCGACCGCCGGGTTGATCTCGGTCTCGAGCAGGCGCTCGACGCGGGCGCGGATCTCCTCCTCGCCCGGCATGCTCGCGAGCGCGTCGGCCGCGACCGGCGCGGCGCCGGTCTGCATCTGGGCGCGGATCGCGGCCCCCACCTGGCGCGCCAGCTCCGGCCATTCCCCGTAGCCCGAACGGGTCACGGTCACGGTGTCGTGCGACACCAGCACCGCCGAGACGCCGGGGAGCGCGAACAGCGCCTCGGCGAGCGGGGAGCCCGCCGCCTTGCCGACCGCGGGGAAGAACACGGCGCGGTCCGCCAGCACCGGCCGGTCCACGGTGAACCGGCAGCGCTGGGCGTCGATCGGCACGGCCTTGATGCGGATCTCCTGCTCGCTCACGGGGCCTCCTCGGGTCGCGGCCTACCCTACCATGTCCGGCGCGCGGCGCGCCCGCCGCCGGGACGCCGTCATGCGGCGGGGGTCCCGGGGGTCGCGAGAGGGCCGAACCGGCCCTCGGCGGGCTCCGCTCAGCAGAACCACGGCTCGGTGAGCCGCGGCACGCGCCGGCGCCGCGCCGCCGCGTCCTCCGCCCCGTCCGACGACCGCGCCGGCCTGCCCGCCGCGGCGCGCGCCAGCGCGTGCACCGCGAGGAATGTGGCGCGCGCGTCCTCCCCGGCCGCGCCCGCGGCGGCGACACGGTCGGCGACCGCGCGGTGGAGCGCGTCCATCCGCGGGTCGGGGTGGGTCCACGGGTGGCCGAACGAGGCCGGGTCGAAGGGCCCGAGGAAGGGCCGGAGCGCGGCGTGGTCGAGCAGCAGCGACCCGGGCGGCACCAGCAGCCGGATCGAGTACTGCACCGGGTCCAGATGGTCCACCAGGTCCTCGCGCTCCACGACCTCGAGCACGTCGAGGTAGTCGTCGAGCGTGGTCCAGGGCGTGAAGGCGACCAGCGACGGCCGCAGCGCGAGCCCCGCGGCACGGGTGAGCCGCAGCGCCTCGAACACGTCCGCCCGCGTGTGCCCCTTGCCGAGGTGGTCGAGCACGCGGTCGCTGAGCGACTCGACCGCCGAGACCACGAACAGCGCGCCGGCCGCGACCAGCTCGGGGAGCCGCGCGCGATGCCGAAGCAGATGCTCGATCTTCGCCGTGAAGTCGAACGTCAGCGCCGGATGCCGCGCGTGGAGCGCGCGCGCCACCCGCAGCGCGTGGGTCGGGGCGTTGAGGAAGTCCGGGTCACCGAAGGTGACGTGCCGGGCGCCCGCCGCCACCAGCCCTTCCACGTCCGCCATCACCGTCGCCACCGGCACCACGAACAGGCGGCCGCCGTAGACCGGCGGGATCGGGCAGTGCCGGCACAGGTGCCGGCAGCCGCGGGTCGTCTCGACGTAGCCGACCCGGACGCGCTCCCCCCGGTGCTCGAGCCGCGCGTAGCGCTCGAGCGGCGGCATCCCGTCGCGGACCGGCGGCGGGAAGTCGAGCCGCTCGAGCCGCGGGGCGGCCGCGCGGCCGCGCACCGCCAGGCCCGGCACCCGCGGCGGCCGGCCGTCGTCCAGCGCCTCGGCGAGCGCGACCAGCGCCGCCTCGCTCTCGCCCCCCACCGCCGAGTCCGCCCCGTGCTCGAGCAGCCACGAGGCGTTGAGCGCGGCGTAGAGCCCGTGGAAACAGACGTGAGCCGCGGGGTTGAGGGCGCGGATCCCGGCCACCGCACGCACGCCGAGCCGCAGCGCGGTGTGCATGGGCACCGAGACGCAGACCAGCCGCGCCCCGCGGACCCGGACCGGGTCGAGCGGCTCGACCGCCAGATCGAGGGTCGCCGGCGCGAAGCCGGCCCGGCGCAGGAACGCGGCGGGCAGGGCGATCCCGTGCGGCTGATGCCCGAGCTCGTAGCAGGAGACGAGCAGGACGGCGCCGGGGGACCGCAGTGCGCGTGCCGCGGCGGGCGGCGGGGCGGGGAGCGGGGAGACGGGCATGTCGCGCATCATACCGCAGCGGGCCGGGCGCCCGGCCGTATCGGCCGCGCCGGTCCGGGGTCCGCGGTGCCGGGAGCAGGACTCGAACCTGCACGGGGTCACCCCCGGGGCGTTTTAAGCGCCCTGTGTCTGACCAGTTCCACCATCCCGGCACCGCGCGGTCCCCGGCCGGGGCGCGCCCCGGAACACGATCGCCCAGCTCCTCGTCCTGAGGAGCCGGGCGCCGGGCACGCGGAGGAGTCGTACCGCGCGCTAGTGCCCGTGCCCTCCGTGGCCGGCTAAGACGTCCGGCACCTTCACGATCGGGTAGCGCGAGACGAAGTTGTGCACCCGCCAGCCGAACAGCCCGAGGAACCCGAGCGAGACGCCCAGCTCGGGGAGGCCCATCCAGACGTGGTCGGGGTTCAGGGACGGCATGACGAGGATGTGCCGCTCCATCCACATGCCGATCAGGATGATGATCGAGAAGGTGCCGAGCCAGAACGGGCTGCGCTTGGTGTGGATGTTCATCAGTCCCAGGAACGGCACCAGGAACACGAACGTGAAGATCGTGAAGCCGAGCGTCCGCCACGGCGCCTCGAAGCGCAGGAACACCCAGCCGGTCTCCTCCGGCATGTTCGCGTACCAGATCGGCAGGTACTGGGACCAGAACTGGTAGACCCAGAAGATGCAGAAGCCGAAGGCGATCTTGCCGGTGTCCCACAGGTGGGCGGGCGTGATGTAGCGGTGGAGCTGGTAGCGCGAGCGGAGCCGCGACACCAGCAGCGCCGTCATCGCGATCCCGCTCAGGAAGGCGCCCATGAAGAACCACCAGCCGAACAGCGTGCTCACCCACTCGGGCGTCAGCGACATGACGAAGTCCCACGCGAGCAGCGTGTAGACCACCGCGTAGGCGACGACGATGCCGGGCGCGAGCTGCGAGAGACGGTGACGCTGCCACGCCTCCTCCGCCTCGTCGCCCCGCCAGCCGGCGCTCAGCCGCTCGTAGTCGGGCTTGAGCTCGGGGGCCACGTGGTCCTTGAGATGGTGGGCGTCGCTGCGCAGCGAGAGGCGCACCAGGTCGCGCGTCATCCACAGCAGCAGCGCCTGGCCGGCGAGGGTGCGCAGCACCAGGAACGGCCAGTTGAGATAGGGCGCCTGGCGCGCATCCGGATGCTCGATCCACGGCAGGTACTGCCGCGCGCCGGCGACCGCCAGCACGGCGAGCGCGGCGACCCCCCAGGGCAGGAAGGCCGAGAGCGACTCCGCCATGCGCATCACCGGGCCCGCCCAGCGTCCGTTCGCGAGCCGGATCGCGCACGCCAGCACCACCGCGCCCTGGGCGATCCCGAGCCAGTACAGGCAGTTGATCGCCCAGGCGCCCCACGCCCGCTCCGGCTGCGTCATCAGCAGCCAGCCGAAGGTGACGATGCCGACCGCCATGAGCGCCACCCAGATGCGACGGCGGCGGGGGTTCGGCGTGACCGGCAGCCGGCCGGCGATGTCCTTGAGCACGGCCTCGCGCTCGGCCGCGGGCACCGGGGTCGGGGCGTGGCTCACCGCGGGGTCGCCTTCTGATGGTGACGGATGAAGTTCACGATGTGCCATGCCTCCTCGGCGCTGAGCTGGAAGCCGTAGCTCGGCATGACGACGCCGCCGTGCCGGATGTAGGAATAGAGGAACCCGTCCCGGCGCTCGCGCGTCTGCTGCCCGAGCAGGTCGGGCGGCGGCATGAACTGAGCGGCCACCGGGCCGTCCCCCGCCAGCGCGGCGCCGTGGCACGGCAGACACAGGCGACGGTAGAGCGAATCGCCGCGCGCGACCGAGGCGTCGCTGGTCGGGACCGGGTTGCGCAGCACGGTCGCCGCGAGGTCGCGGTCGATCGCCGGCTCCTTCCCGGTGGTGGGGACGCTCGCCTCGTCCGGCGTCCGGTAGACGCCCTTCTGCGGCGACGGCGCCACCGACTTCCGCATGTCGCGGATCGGATAGTAGGCGAGGTGGGTGAGCGAGTTCACGGCGTCCTTGAACCCCTGCTGGAAGCTGGGGACGGCGAACAGGGTGAGGATCGCGGCCGCGACCAGGGCGATCACGCTCCTAAGCATGGAGGGTGACCTCCTCGGCGCCGTGCCCGCGCAGCAGCTCCTGCACGCGCGCGGCGGCCTCGCCCTCGCACGGCACCCACACGCCGATGCGGTCCTCGGTGAAGCGCGGGTCGGGCGGCGCGGAGGTGCGGAGCTCCGGCAGCCGCGCCAGCGCCAGCATGCCGAACAGGTTCGCGAGCGAACCGAGCAGGATCATGGACTCGTAGCCGATGACGACGAACGGCGGCAGCGAGAACAGCTCCTTGCCGCCGACCACCAGCGGCCACGAGTAGACCGAGTAGAAGCACAGCGAGAGCCCGCCGGTGACGCCGAGCAGGGCGCCGCCGAGGGTGACCCAGCGCACGATCGACGGCCCCTGTTCGAGCGCGCGCTCGATGTCGTGATGGGGCACCGGGGAGAACACCCGCAGGTCCCGGTGGCCGCTCTGGCGCAGCGTGCGCACCGTCTCGGCGACGTCGTCCACGTAGTAGAACACGCCCATCACGCCGCGGTACTTCATCCGCGGGCCGGCGTTGATCGCGTCCACCAGGTCGAGGAGCGGCTTCGGGAGCTTCATCCGTGCGTCCTCCGCATCGGCGGCGGCAGGGTCTCCTTGACCTCGGCGATCGAGATCGCGGGCAGCAGCCGGATGAAGAGCAGGAAGTACATCCCGAACCAGGCGAACGAGCCCGCCAGCACCGCGGCCTCGGTCCACGACATCGTGTAGTTGATCGACCACACGGCCGGATCGAACGGGCGCGCGAGCGAGGTGACGATGATGACGAAGCGCTCGAACCACATGCCGACGTTCACGAACAGCATCAGGACGAACAGCACGGTCATGTTGCGCCGCACCGACTTGAACCACAGCAGCAGCGGCAGCACGACGTTGCAGGTGAACATCGTCCAGCTCGCCCACCAGAAGTGGCCGGTGAACCGCCACCAGAAGATGTCGCGCTCGTACTTGTTCGGTCCGTACCAGGCGCAGAAGAACTCGCACAGGTACGAGTAGCCGACGATGGTCGAGGTGAGCAGCACCAGCTTCGCCAGCTTCTCGATGTGGTCGGTGGTGACGATGTGCTCGAGCCGGTAGCCCTTGCGGATGATGATCAGCAGGTTGATCACCAGCGCCACGCCCGAGAAGATCGCGCCGGCCACGAAGTAGGGCGCGAAGATCGTGCTGTGCCACCCCGGCACCTGGGACATCGCGAAGTCCCACGACACGACGCTGTGCACCGAGAGCACGAGCGGGGTGGCGAACGCCGCGAAGTAGAGGTAGGCGCTGTAGTAGTGCTTCCACTGGTAGTTGGCGCCGCGCCAGCCGAACGAGAAGATGGTCCCGAGCAGCCGGTGGAACCGGTTCTTCGCCGCGTCGCGCTGGGCGGCCGCGTCGGGGATCAGCCCGACGATGAAGAAGATGCTCGAGACGGTCAGATAGGTGGTCACCGCGAACACGTCCCACTCGAGCGGCGAGCGGAAGTTCGGCCACAGCTGGCGCTGGTTCGGGTACGGGAACAGCCAGTAGGGGAACCAGGGGCGGCCGAGGTGGATGATCGGGAACAGCCCGGCGGTCATCACCCCGAACACCGTCATCGCCTCGGCGACGCGATAGACCGCGCGGCGGAAATGCGAGCGGAACAGGAACAGGATCGCGCTCACCAGCGTGCCGCAGTGGGCGATGCCGACCCAGAACACGAAGTTGGCGACGTACGAGGCCCACATCACCGGCCGGGTGTGGCCGGCGACGCCGATGCCCCGCACGATCTGGTTCCGCTCCGCGACCATGCCGATCGCCAGGATGAGCAGGTCGAGCAGGAACACGCCCCACCAGATCTTGCCGGGGCGCTCGAGCATCCGCAGGATGTCGGCGTTGAGCGATTTCTGGGTGACGGGGGCCGCGGTCGGGTCAGCCATGCGGCTGCTCCTCGACGGCGCCGGTCCCGCGCCGGATCCGCTGCAGGTAGGTGACGCCGGGCTTGGTGTTCAGCTCGTTGAGCGCCCAGTACCGCCGCTCGCCGTGGGACGCCTTGTGCACGGCGCTCTCGGGGTCGGCGAGGTCGCCGAACACGATCGCCCGGGTCGGGCACGACTGGGCGCAGGCGGTCTGGATCTCACCGTCCCGGGGCTTGCGCTCTTCGTCCTTGGCGATCCCCTTGCCCTCGAGGATGCGCTGGACGCACATCGTGCACTTCTCCATGACGCCCTTGTTCCGCACCGTCACGTCCGGGTTCAGCTGCCAGTTCAGCGGCTCGGGGAACGCGAAGGTCGGCTTCTCGGGCGCGGCGTAGTCGAAGAAGTTGAACGCGCGCACCTTGTACGGACAGTTGTTCGAGCAGTATCGCGTGCCGACGCAGCGGTTGTAGACCTGGGCGTTGAGCCCCTCGGGATTGTGATAGGTCGCGTACACCGGGCACACGGTCTCGCACGGGGCGTCGCCGCAGTGCTGGCACATCATCGGCACGAAGCGCACGTCGCTGGCGCCCGGCGCCAGGTGCTCCTCGACCCGGTTGACCCGGATCCACAGCATCTCGCGCCCGCGCTTGATGAGCTCCGGGCCCACGGTCGGCACGTTGTTCTCGGCGCTGCAGGCGACGATGCACGCGCTGCAGCCGGTGCACGAGTCGAGGTCGATCGCCATCGCCCAGCGATGCTCGGCGCGGGCGTAGCTCCCGGACGAGATCGGGATGTTGCGCGGGCCGCGCGCCGGGTGCTCGGGCTGGTAGGCGGTGATCGCGTGCGCGGGCGTCTTCGCGTCCGGGTCGCGCTGGAGCGGCGTCGTGTGGCGGCCGGGCCGGGTCTGCGACGGGTGCACCTCGCGGTGCGCGGCGGCGCCGCCGTGGGCGCCCGGGGCGGCGTGACCCGACCCGGTCGTGCCGAGCAGGGCGGCGAGCGGGATCACCTGCGCGAACCCGCGCTCGTGCTGCCGCTTCTCCGGCTGGGTCATCACCAGGGTGCCGGCGGAGGCGGCGCGGGTCACCGTGGCGCGCGCGCTCAGGTACGCCACCGCGCCGGAGGCGGCGTCCTGCGCCTCGACCAGCAGGGCGGCGGCGTTCACGCCGCGGCCGGCCGCGGTGCGGCCGTAGGCGGTGTGACCCTGCCCGAGCGGGATGGCGACGACGTCCTTGCGCAGGCCGGCGTAGAGATAGGCCGGCAGCTCGAGGCGGCCGGCGCCGGTCTCCACCCGCACCGGGTCGCCGTTGCGCACGCCGAGCTTCGCCGCGGTCTCCGGATGGATCTCGGCCCAGCTCCCCCACACCGCCTTGCTGGTCGGGTCGGGCAGCTCCTGGAGCCATGACTTGTTGGCGCCGCGGCCGTCGTACATCGTGCTCGACGGGTAGACGAGCAGCGTCAGGTCGCCGGCGCCCTTCAGCTCGGGGACGGCGAAGGCGGGGGCGCCCACCCAGCGGACCGCGGGCGAGGCGACCGTCTCCCAGATCCCGCCCGTCTTCAGGGTCTCGTTCCAGAACGTGTCGAAGTCGCGGCCGGCGCCGAAGCGCTGGTGGAGCGGCCGCCAGCGGTCCCGCAGATAGGTCGCCCAGTCGGCGGGGAGGCGCTCGCCGAAGCCGGCGCCCTGCGCGAGCGCGAGCAGCGTGTCCCCGGTCGGGCGCGCGTCGAACAGCGGCACCTTCTGCATCGCCGGCTGGACGATCGCGAGGACGCCGCGCGCGGGCTCGGCGTCGCCGAGGGTCTCGAGCGGATGGGTCGAAGGGAGGATCAGGTCGCAGTGATCGCTGGTCTCGTCCAGCACGCCCGAGAGCGAGAGCTTGAACGGCACCTTCTCCATCGCCGCCGCGAATCCCGCCCACGGCGGCGTCGCGTAGACGGGGTTCGCGCCGTGCACGACCAGCACGTCCACCCGGCCCGCCGACAGGTCGGCGATGACCCGCTGCAGGTCGGCGAACGACCCCACCGCGTCGAAGTCGGGCGTGCGGTCGAACCGCACGGTCTCGCCCACGTTCCCGGTGGCGTAGTTCAGCAGGTTGACCGCGGCGTGGAGCGCCACCGACTGCTCGCTCTGGGCGGCGATGCCGCCCGCGACCGCCAGGCTCGGACGGTCGGCGGCGAACATCCTCGCCAGCCGCTCGACGGTCGCCGCCGGCACCTCGGTGTCGCGCTCCACCGCCTCCGGGGTGTAGGGCGCGACCGTCTCGAGCAGGCGCCCGCGCTCCGCGACCGCCGGCCCCAGTCCGTCGCTCAGGATGACGCGCGCCATGCCGAGCGCGAGGACCGCCTCGGTCCCGGGCCGGATCGCCACCCACTCGTCGGCGTTGGCGCCGGTGAGCGACAGCCGCGGCTCGACCGAGACGAAGCGGCCCGATCCGTCGCGACGGGCGCGCATCGCGGCGAAGCCCCGCGCGTGCCCGACCGGCGACAGCCAGGTCTCGAGGAAGTCGGCGCCGAACGAGATCAGGCAGCGGGCGCGGGCGAAGTCGAACGCCGGCACGGTCGCCCGGTCGAAGGTGCGCCGGTTCGCCTCGCGCAGGCTCTCGTGGGCGAACGGCTCGTAGACCAGGTGGGTGGCGGAGGCGGCGGCGGCCCACTCGGCCGCCAGCCGGTGGAGCGACCCGGTGACGTGGTCGGTGATCAGTGCCACCCCGCGCCGCGCCCGCTGCGCCTCGCCCAGCTTGCCGGCGGCCAGCGCCAGCCCCTCGTCCCAGGAGATCGCCTTCCACGCCCCGCCGTCCTTCACCATCGGAGTGCGCAGGCGGTCGGGGTCGTAGAGGCCCTGCAGGCCCGCCTGTCCGCGCGCGCACAGGCCGCCCTGGTTCACCGGGTGCTCGGGGTTGCCCTCGATCTTGATCGCCCGGCCCTCGCGCGCCTTGACCAGCGTGCCGCACCCCGCCGGGCACTCGCGACAGGTGCTCGCGTACCAGTAGGCGACGCCGGGCATGATGTCGTTGGGGGCGACCAGGTACGGGATCAGCCGGTCGGCCTGCGGGGTCGCGCAGCCGGCGGCGGTCCCGGCCACGCCGATGCCGACCAGCCTCAGGAAGTCACGACGGTTGAAGACGACGGGATCAGACACGCGCGCCCCTAGTGGTGGCAGACCAGGCAGTCCATGCTGGCCGGGAACTTCGGGTGGTCGAGGTTCTGGCGATGGCAGGTGACGCACCAGCCCATCTTGAGCGACGGCACCTGGTGGACGACCGTCATCTTCTCCACCGCGCCGTGGCAGTCCTGGCACTTGATCCCGGCCTTGACGTGCCGCTTGTGGTTGAACTTGACGTGCGCCGGCAGCGCGTAGACCTCGACCCACGGCACCGGCTCGCCGCGCTCCGCGTACCCGGCCAGCTTCTGGATCTCCGGCTGGTCCGCGCGCGCGATCTTGTGGCAGCCCATGCAGGTGCTCACCGCGGGGAGGTTCGCGGTCTGGGACTTCTCGGCGCTGCTGTGGCAGTAGAGGCAGTCCATCCCGAGCTTGCCGGCATGGATCTCGTGGCTGAACGCGATCGGCTGGGCGGGCCCCTTCACGCCATAGACCGGCGCCGGGGTCGTCTGCGTCAGAGCGACCGTGGCTGCCGCCAGGACGACGGCGCTGAGGATGAGGGCGAGGGATCGTTTCATGGCGCGGACGGGCGCAAACTACGCCGCCGTCCGGGGACTGTCAAATCGGTTGTGAATCCCGGCACATAGTGCGGCGAACGGCCACGGGCAGAAGCCACTACGCGGACGCGGGTCGCCGCGCGGGCGGCCCGGGGCGAGCGGCGGGCGCCCATCGCTCAGTGGGTCCGGGCCGGCGTCACGGTCTTCACCGGCGTCCCCGCCGGCAGGCGCTCGTCCACCGCGCGATGGTTGAGGATCGCCGTCCGCTCCGCGTCGAGCGCCTGCGGCCCGAGGCCCGCCAGCGCGCTCGCGAACGGCGCCGCGGCGGCGAGCCGGCTCACGCGCAGGCGCGAGGGGACGGGCGCCAGGCGCGCCGCGTCGGTGAGCGCGCGGAACGAGCGGGCGGCGGCCAGCACCTGCTGGAAGTCCGCGTCGTCCGGGACGCCGCTGCTGCCGAGGATCTGGATCATCCGCCCGGGACCGCGGCGCAGGAAGGCGGCGGCGAGCACGCGCTGGGTGCCCCCCTCCCCCGCGACCGCGACCCGGCCCACCCAGGCGGCGAAGCCGCCGATCCGCTCGGGCGCCCCGCGCGCGCCGGCGATGCGCCCGCTGCCCGACAGCCGGGTGACGTAGTCCGCCGGCGAGAGGTCGTCGGCGTCGGCGAGCGAGAGCTGCATCACGGCCCGCTGCTCGGGCGCCGCCGCGGTCACCGCGCTGCGCGTGTTCTCGCGCTGCCAGCCGGTCGGGAACGTGATCGTGAACGCCATCGCCGGGTGGTGGAAGGTGTCGCCCTCGAAGTAGCCGCCGCGCGGGTCGTCGCCGAACACCATGCCGTCGATCCGCGCCAGGAACTCGTCGCGCCGCACCACCAGCCCGTCGGCGCCCGCGCGCGCGGCGCGCGCCAGCTCGGCGGTGCGCGCCTCGCGGTCGCCGGGATCGGGGTGGGTGGAGAGGAACCCGGGCAGCCGCTGCCCGGCGCGGTCGCTCACCCGCTTCAACATCCCGTAGGTGGCGGGGATCTCGGCCGGATCGTAGCCGGCCCGGGTGGCGTAGAGGACGCCCGACTCGTCGGACTCGTGCTCGTGGGTGCGGCTGTACTTGAGGAACATGAGCCCGAGCGCCTGCTGGGCCACCTGCCCGTAGCGCGCCACCGACTCCGAGAGGAGCGAGGCCACCCCGAGCCCGAGCCCGGCGAGCTGCTGCTGGGAGATCTGGGCGGCGCTGTGGCGGTGGGTGACGTGGGCGATCTCGTGCCCCAGCACCCCGGCGAGCTGCGCCTCCGAGTTGAGATGGGCGAGGATCCCGCGCGTGATGTAGATGTACCCGCCCGGCATCGCGAACGCGTTCACGCTCGGGTCGTCGATCACCGTGAAGTGCCAGTCGAGGCCGGGCTGGTGGGAGACCTTCGCCAGGCGCAGGCCGATGTCGCGCACGTAGCGCTGGAGCGTCGAGTCCTCGTAGGCGCCGTACTCCGCCAGCACCGCGGCATAGCCCTCGCGCCCGATCTGCGCCTCCTGCTGCGGGCTCACGAGCGAGAACTCGCGACGTCCGGTGACCGGGTTCGTCGCGCAGCCGGCGAGGAGCAGGACGAGCAGCGCCGCGGCCGCGCGCGATCGGGGGCGGCGGGGGGTGGAGCACGCGGTGGGGGTCCGGCACGGCGGCATGACCCGGACCTTAACGCCGAACGGGACCCGGCTCAAACCGCCGGGCGCCCGGCGCCGCCGCTCAGTACCGCGGCACCCCGCGGTCCACCTCCTTCGACCAGGCGTCGATGCCGCCGCGCAGGTTCTTCAGCTTGCGGAACCCCGCGCCGCGCAGGAACTCGAGCGCGCGCATGCTGCGCTGGCCGTGGTGGCAGTGGAGGACGATCTCGCGGCTGCTGTCGAGCTCGGCGACCCGGGCCGGCAGCGTGTTCAGCGGGATCAGGGTCGCGCCCGGCAGACGGGCGATCTCCCATTCGTGCGGCTCGCGCACGTCGACGACCAGCGGCGGCTCCGCTCCCGACAGGCGCTGCTCCAGCTCGCGCACGGAGATCTCCCAGCCGCGCGCGTCCGCCTCCGCCTGCTCGACCGGCGTCAGCCCGCAGAACGCCTCGTAGTCCACCAGCGCGGTGATCGTGCGCCGGGGTCCGCACAGCGGGCACTCGGGGTCCTTGCGCAGCGCCAGCTCGCGGAACGACAGCGCGAGCGCGTCGAACAGCAGCAGGCGCCCCACCAGCGACTCCCCCACCCCGAGCAGCAGCTTGAGCGTCTCGACCCCCTGGATCACGCCGATGACCCCGGGCAGCACGCCCAGCACCCCGCCCTCCGCGCACGAGGGCACCAGGCCGGGGGGCGGCGGATCGGGATAGAGGCAGCGGTAGCAGGGCCCCACCCGCGCGTCGAACACGCTCGCCTGCCCTTCGAAGCGGAAGATGCTGCCGTACACGTTCGGCTTGCCCAGCAGCGTGCAGGCGTCGTTGACCAGGTAGCGCGTGGGGAAGTTGTCGGTGCCGTCCACGACCACGTCGTACGGCTCCAGGATCTCCATCGCGTTGTCGCTCGCGAGCCGCGCCTCGTGGAGGTCCACGCGCACGCCGGGGTTGAGGTCGGCGAGCCGCTCGCGCGCGGCCTCGAGCTTGGGGCGGCCGACGCTCGCGGTGCCGTAGAGGATCTGGCGCTGGAGGTTGCTCGCGTCCACGCGGTCGAAGTCCACGAGTCCGATGCGCCCCACCCCCGCCGCCGCCAGGTAGAGCGCGAGCGGCGAGCCGAGCCCGCCGGTCCCGACGACCAGCACGCTCGCCGCCTTCAGGCGCCGCTGCCCGTCGAGCCGCACCTCGGGCAGGATCAGGTGGCGGCTGTAGCGGAGCAGCTCGTCCTGCGAGAGCGGCGGCAGGCCGTCCGCCCCGGTCGCCCAGTCGGGCGGCGCGGGGCGCCCGCGCGCCTCCGGCCCGGCGCCGCCGGCGATGCTGGGCACGATCGAGATCGAGTCCGCCCCGGAGAGCGGTGTGTCCTCGCGCTCGAGGTGCCGGATGTCCTCCTCGTTCCGGTACACGTTGACGTAGCGCCGCAGCCGGCCCTCCCCGTCGTAGAGGTGGCGGCGCAGGTCGCCGTAGCGCTCGACCAGCGCCGCCAGTGCGGCGCCGACCGTCGCGCCCTCGACCTCGACCACCGCCTGCCGCTCCACGTAGGGGCGCAGCGGGGTCGGGATGTGGATCCTCGTCCGTCGCGTCATGGGCCGATCTCCGCTGCCGCGCCGCGACCCGGCGACTCCCGCGCCGGCGCGGCGTCCAGGCGCTCGGGCTCGAAGCGCGTGCGGTCGGCCGCCAGGCGCCAGGCGCGCGCCTCGGCGACGCGGCCCGCGGCCACGCTCACGATCAGGTACGAATAGTACGGCCAGGCGTGCTCCAGGTCGAAGGCCGAGGGACGGGCCGGGTGGTCCGGGTGCGAGTGGTAGAAGCCGACCACGTCGAGGCCCGCCTCGCGCGCCTCGCGCTCGGCGACCAGGATGCGCTCGGGCGGGATCACGTACCGGCGGCCGCGCGAGTCGCCGCGCGCGTTCTCGACCGGGATCACCCGCTCGACCACGCGACGGCTCCCCTCGTCGCGCCCCACCAGCACGCCGCAGCCCTCCTCGGGGTAGGCGCGGACCAGGTGGTCGTGGAGCGGCCCGGCGAGCGCCGCCGGGAGGACCAGGCTCATGCGTCCTCCCGCCACGCCGGGTCGTCGAGGTAGCTGCCGGCGCCGTCCGGCAGGATCGCCACCACCACGCCGCGCGCGAGCCCGCGCGCCACGCGCCCGGCCGCCACCAGCGCCGCCCCGGCCGACCAGCCCATCAGCAGCCCGCGGCGGGCCTGGCGGCGGACCATGGCGATCGCCTCCTCGCTCGCGACCTCGATCGTCGCCTGGTGGACCTCCGGGTCGTAGATCGGAGGCCTGATCGCGCTCGCCAGGTGCTTGAGACCCTCGAGCGCGTGGAGCGGCGAGTCCGGCTGCACCGCGACCGCCACCAGCTCCGGGTTCCGCTCGCGCAGGCGCCGCGCGGTCCCGACCAGCGTGCCCGAGGTGCCGATCCCGGCGACCAGGTGGGTGACGCGGCCTCCGGTCTGCGCCCAGATCTCCTCGGCCGTGCCCTCGTAGTGCGCGCGCCAGTTCGCGGGGTTCGCGTACTGGTCGGCGTGGAAGTAGAGGTCCGGCCGCGCCGCCGCGAGCCGGCGCGCCTCGCGGATCGCGCCGTCGGTGCCCTCCATGGCGTCGGTGAGCCGCACCTCGGCCCCCAGCGCCGCCAGCGCATGGCGGCGGGCGGGGCGCGCGTTCGCCGGCACGCACAGGGTCACGCCGAACCCGCGGGCGGCGCCGATCCACGCGTAGGCGACCCCGGTGTTGCCCGAGGTGGCGTCGAGCAGCCGGCGACCGCCCGCGAGCGCGCCCTGCGCCTCCGCCGCCGCGACGATCGCCCGCGCCGCGCGGTCCTTCACCGAACCGCCGGGGTTCAGCCACTCGGCCTTCCCCAGCACCGTGACCCCGTCCGGCACGCCCTCGAGCCCGGCGACCGGCAGCAACGGCGTGTCACCCACGTGGCGGACCAGGTCCGCGGGGGACGATCTCGCAGCGAGTCCGGGCGCTGGCGTCATATCCCTTCGATGCGCCGCCGCGCGCCCCGGTCGCGCCGTTCTCGCGGCCGCTAGCGCCCCGCCCCGACCGCGGCGGTCTGGAGCCGCTTCTCGAGCGCCGCCAGCTCGTCGCGCAGGCCCGGCGGCAGCCGGTCGCCGAACCGGTCGAAGTGGGTCCGGATGGGCGGCAGGTCGGCGAGCCAGCCCTCGACATCCACCTTGAGCAGCTCCGCCAGCGCGGCGTCGGCGATCCCCAGGCCGGAGGTGTCGAGCGCCCCGGGCGCGGGCAGGCGGCCGATCGCCGTGTCCACCGCCTGGCCGGTGCCGGTGACCCGCTCGAACACCCACTTGAGGACGCGGCTGTTCTCGCCGTAGCCGGGCCACAGGAACCGCCCCGCGTCGTCCTTGCGGAACCAGTTGACGTGGAACATGCGCGGCAGCTTCTTCGCGTCCGCGCCCGCGCCCATCCGCAGCCAGTGGGCGAAGTAGTCGCCCATGTGGTAGCCGCAGAACGGCAGCATCGCGAACGGGTCGT